>CAIUCF010000337.1 GCA_903897565.1 uncultured Rhodospirillales bacterium
AACTTCACCATTACCGCTGGCCTCTACGATGGCCCGCCGACCGCCGACGGTACGCTCCAGATCTCCGGTGTGCCGCTGCCTGCGGCGTTGCCGATGTTCGCGACGGCTCTCGTCGGTCTGGTTGGCGCGGGTATGACCGGAACGCGCAGATCTCGCACCTTCTGACATGATGCGACGGGACGCCGGCGCTGCACGCGCTGGCGTCTCGCCGGGCGGCCCAGGTCAAAGGTAGGCCCGCCACACCGCATCGTGATCTGTCTGCGTGTGGTGACAAATATTCCTGATCTCCGGCGTGACGACTTGAGAGGCGATCCCGGATAACGAGGTCGGCTGTCCCCAGCGGCCGCTCAATCGTCGCACCCTGCAGTGCCGTGGCGATCTCTTCCAGGGTTCGGGATGTTGGTCCGCGTGCGGCACTGCCCCGGCGCGGGGTCGATCACGGCATGACGGGGGGGCGCTGTCAGTTCTGCGTCAGGAATCACTGATACTAGTATACCGCACCGAAGAGCGGTCACGGGCTTCGCTTGGGCGATCTCTGCGGCCCTACGCGGCGCCACATACGTGGTTAAGAAAAGATAAAGATCATACTAAAAAACGACAAAAGCCGCTGAACATCATCTCCATCGCCTCTAACCGAGCCTCGCGCCGAACGGAGCAATCTCATGCCGTTATTCAGAAATCTTTTGAAACTTGACCGGTTGCTTGCCTGCACGGTCGCTGTCGCCGCGCTTGCGAGTCTGGGCTATGCCGCCCCGGCGCATGCCCAGGTGATCGGGTCGTACGACAATTTCGATACGTTCAACGATACCGGCCAGACCGCCGAGGGCTTCGAGATCGACGTCGAGGATGTCTCGCCGAGCGACCTAACCCGGGAATTCCCCTCGAACTTCGCGCAGTCCTGGCTGATCCGCTACGGCCTGCCGACCGTCACCGCCTATGATTACACGGGCTCCGCACCCGATTCCGAGCATCCCTACGACGCCGGGCATAAAGGTGTCCTCGTGACCTGGGCGGCCAAGTATCAGGGCGGCAAATGGGTGGCGCCGGAGGGCGCCAATCCGGCAGCCCCCGGCGCTTCCGGCGACGGGACCCCGTTCAACCCGAATCCGACCCTGACGGCGGGCGAGTCCTGCTGGTGGTGGGGTCTCGGCGCCGCCTACCCGGCCAGCGGCTGCGAGCATTTCGGCGTCAGCTTCGGCGGCACCGCCCATCCCGGCCGCATCACCTATCATTGGAAGGTGCCGTCGAAGGCGCTGTCCGGGGTGCTCGTGAACGGGGCGCTCGAGGCCTCCATCCCGCCGTCGCCGGTGCTCTACGTTGCGCCGCCGCCGCCGCCGAAGCCGAACGTCCCGCCGCCGCCGCCGGTCATCGTGGCGGTCGCCCGGGCACCGATCGATGTCGGCGGCGATCCGAACCGGCCGCAGGATCAGGAACCGCAATTCGGCGACGCGATCTGGCTCAAGACCACGACGAGCTACAGCGCCAACCGCGCCGTGCTCGAGGATCTTCAGGTCCACGTCCTGAACGCCGCCAAGGTCACCAAGATCGTGGGCTGGAAACTGCTGCAGAAGCCCCCGGGGGTCGGTCCCAACGCCGGCATGGCGGAGCGCGAGGCGGCCGAGAACGACAATTTCGCCGACGCCAAGATCGTCCAGGTGACGAAGCAGTACCAGTACTTCAAGTATAGCGGCGCCTATGACAGCGAGACCCATCAGGCGCTGTGCGACCAATTCTACGGGACGCAGACCGCGGCGCTGAACGGCGGCACCACGGTACAGGTCAGCTGCCAGAACCCGAACGGCGACGATTCTCCGTATCTGCGGACCTATTGGACGATTGATCCGGGTCCGGGCACGGCGCTCAAGGTCACGGGCGGCAATCTCGGCACCTATATCGGCGCCCACGTCAACGCCTACAACGCCAAATAAGTCGCTGCGCCGCCTCGAGCCGACCCATTCGGCAGGCGGCGCAGCCTCATTCTCAGGAGGCCTGGACCATGAAAATTCGCCATCTGATGGCCGTCGCCGCAGTCGCGTTCTGCGCCGCGTCGATCTCCAGCGCGGCCTCGGCCGCACCCATGACCTTCACCGGCACGCTCAACTGGAACGGCGGCCCGGACACGACCCGCTACTCGCTCGACGGCTCGGTTTCGACCTTCAGCTTCACGGTCGACAACGTGCTTCCGCAGACTCCGGATTCCGCCGACGCGGCGATCTCGAACTTCAGCTACACCCTCGACGGCAAGGCGGTGAATGTCGCGACGCCGACCGTCACCTTCTACGACGCCAATGGCGGCTTCGACTTCAACTTCGGCGACGGGCCGGTGTCGATCTACGGCCCGAATATCGGCAATGTCGACAGCACCTGGCTGATCGGCCCCGGGAATTTCACCATTACAGCCGGGCTTTATGACGGTCCGCCGACCGCCGACGGTACGCTCCAGATCTCGGGGGTTCCGCTGCCGGCGGCGCTGCCGATGTTCGCCACGGCGTTGGTCGGGCTGGTCGGTGCCGGGATGTCCGGGGCGCGCGGGCGACGCGCCGCCTGACACGCGCCAAGGAGACGCCGGCGCAGCCTGCGCTGGCGTTCCCGGCGCGTCCCAGACATAAAGGCACTTAGTGACGTTATCTCGCGATCTGACCGACTACTACAACGACGACTATCTCCTGATCGCCGATGACATGACGCCAGAGGCGCTGACAGACAATGAGGTCGGTTACCTCATCCGCGCCCTGGACATCGTTCCCGGGCAGCGAGTCCTGGATTTCGGCTGTGGATTTGGCCGCATCGCCCATGGATTGGCCCGGTCCGGCGCTCAAGTCACCGGCGTCGACCTGGTTCCGCAGATGCTCGACTTTGCCCGCCGTCGCGCGGCCGTCGACGGGCTCGACATCGCCTATATCGAGGGCGACATGGCCGCCGTGAAGGGCTTGAGCGGCTTCGACACCGTCATCATGTGGTTCTTCTCGTTCGGCTACGGCGCCGACAGCAGACATCCGAAAATTCTGCGCGCCGCGTATCATGCGCTGCGCAAGGGCGGAACGATGCTGTTCGATCAGTACAACACCCATCTGCTGGCGCGCGAAGAGCATCCGAGTCTGGTCGATCGCGGCGATATCCTGTTCATCCATCGACCGCGCCCCGATCTCGAACATGGCCGCTGGGGTGCCGAGCGGATTGTGGTCACCGAGGGGGCGATCAGGCGGTCGCATTTCTCCTGCCGCAGCTATTCCCCGCCCGAACTGCGCTCGATGATGGAGGCGGTCGGCTTCCGCGATATCCGGTTTCTTGGCGATGGTTCCGCACCCTATACCCCGTCGAGCCGGAAGCTGGTCGTCGCGGCCATGAAATAGCGGGGGAGCCT
>CAIUCF010000338.1 GCA_903897565.1 uncultured Rhodospirillales bacterium
GCCGCAAGCCGCGTCCCGGCGCCAGGAACGACACCGCTTCGAGGATATTGGTCTTGCCTGCGCCGTTGGGGCCGGTCAGGACGACGCAACGGCCATCGCCCTCGATGCGCGCGGCACGGTGGCAGCGGAAATTGCTGAGATCGAGGCGATGAACCGCGACCCTCGTCATCGCCGAAGCCTCACCCTCCCACGCATCGTCGGGTCCTGACGCTCTTGCGAGCGTTGCGCCTACCATGCCCTGAACTACCGCATCGTCGATGACGCGCGGCCTCACACGCGCATGGGCATCAGCACGTACAATGCCGAGCTGTCGGCGGCATCGCGGAGAATCGTCGGCGCCGAGGCATCAGCCATGCTGAACAGGGCGGTATCGCCCTTGATCTGTTGCGTGATGTCGAGAAGGTAGCGCGAGTTGAAACCGATCTCGATCGGCGCCGCGCGATAATTGACCTCGATCTCTTCCGCCGCCGTGCCGTTCTCCGGGCTGGTCGCGGACAATGTCAGGGTGTTGCGGTCGACCGCGAGCTTGACGGCCCGGCTCTTCTCGCTGGAGATCGTCGAGACCCGGTCCACCGCTTCGGCGAACAGGGCGCAATCGACCTCGAGTTCCTTGTCGTTGTTGAGCGGGATGACCCGGTCATAATCAGGGAAGGTGCCGTCGATCAGTTTCGACGACAGCACGCCGTCGCCGAAATCGAAGCGGATCTTGCTCTCGCTCAATTCGATGCGCACCGGCTGGTCGATCTCGTCGAGCAGCTTGCGCAACTCCACCACGGTCTTGCGCGGGATGATGACGCCGGGCATGCCGGCGGCGCCATCGGGCACCATGATCTCGACCCGGGCGAGGCGATGACCGTCGGTCGCGACCGCGCGCAGCACCGCAACATCGCCGTTCTTGGCGGTGTGCAGGTAGATGCCGTTGAGGTAATAGCGGGTTTCCTCGGTCGAGATCGCGAAGCGGGTGCGGTCGATCAGACTCTTCAGCTCGGCTGCCGCGAGCAGGAACTCGTGGCTGAGCGGCGCACCGGTCATCACCGGATAGTCCTCGGCCGGCAGGCAGGTAAGCTGGAAGGTCGAGCGGCCCGAGCGCAGGAACAAGGTATTGCGATCGGTCGCGGCATCAAGTTCGATCTCGGCGCCGTCGCGCAGCTTGCGCACGATGTCGTAGAGCGTATGCGCCGGCGCCGTGGTCCGGCCTTCGCGGCCGATCTTCGCCTCGACGACCTCGATCACTTCGAGATCCATGTCGGTGGCGCTGAGACTCAGGCGACCATTCTCGCCCTTGAGCAGGACGTTGGACAGGATGGGGATGGTGTTCCGCCGTTCGACAACGCTCTGGACGTGGCCGAGGGCGCGCAGCAGCGCCGCGCGTTCAATGGTGATTTTCATGAGTTCAGAGGTCTTACCAAGGGGCGCCACATCCCGTTAGGATTTCACCTGCGAGATCCAGGCGCCACAAGCGTTGATGCGACACACGGCCAGGATTGCCCCTGAATCTCACCCGCCGAGTGCTGCACGAATCCGGCTCTCCCCTTCGGACTTATCGTATATCACAGTTCGCTTTGGAAACGCATCAGCTAGGTGCGCCCGGACGCCCTCGACAGGACATTTTTGCGACGCTTTTCAGACCTTTTTCCGCGGCTGCAGCGGCGCTCCGCCGACAGCCCTAGCGCCCCGGTGCGGGCGCCGCGATGGCGATCCAGTCGCCATCGATGATCGCCTCGTAGGTGCGCAAGGCAATCTGGCAGGGCGCGGTCTTCGGCGCCCCCGAGCGGATGTCGAAGGAGCCGCCATGCAGCGGACATTCGATCACGAAACCATCGTGATAGCCGTCGCTGAGCCGCGCCTTGCCATGGGTGCAGATATTGTCGGTGACGAAATAGGCGCCCTCGACCTCGTAGACGACGAGCGGCGGCAGGCCGGGGAGGTCCACGTCCTGGGGTTGGCCCTCGCTGGCAGCGGCGGCCGGACAGAGTCGGATAAGGTCAGTCATGCCCGGTTTCCTGGTTCACGAGGAGAGCCGCTCAGCTCTCCAGCATCCGGCGCAGCAGCTCGACATCCTCGGCGAGCGTACGATCGTCGACCATCAGCGCCTCGATCGTCTTGACCGCATGGATCACCGTGGTGTGATCGCGGCCGCCGAATTTCTTGCCGATCTCGGGCAGCGAGCGCGAGGTCAGCTGCTTAGAGAGATACATCGCCACCTGGCGCGGTCGGGCGACGGCACGGGCGCGGCGGGCCGAATGGATCTCGGAGAGCTTGATGTTGAAATGCTCCGCGACCCGCTTCTGGATCTCCTCGATCGTCACCCGCCGGTCATTGGCGCGCAGCAGATCATGAAGCACGTCCTGCGCGCTCTCCAGGGTGATCTCGCGATTGACCAACTGGGCATGCGCCGTGATGCGGGTCAGCGCACCTTCGAGCTCGCGGACGTTCGAGGTGATCTTGTGGGCAAGGAATTCCAGCACCCGCTGCGGCACCGTCTGCTGGCGCTGCTCCGCCTTGGCTTGGAGGATGCCGAGCCGCAGCTCATAGGTCGTCGGGTGGATATCGGCGACCAGGCCCCAGCCGAGCCGCGACTTCATGCGCTCCTCGAGCTCGAGATCCGAGGGTGATTTATCGGCCGAGATCACGACCTGGCGGTTCTGGTCGACCAGCGCGTTGAAGGTGTGGAAGAATTCTTCCTGGGTCGCGTCCTTGCCGCTGATGAACTGGACGTCGTCGATCATCAGCACGTCGACCGAGCGGAACTGGTCCTTGAAGGCCATCGTGTCCTTGTACCGCAGCGCCTTGATGAACTGGTACATGAAGGTTTCGGCCGAGAGGTAGATGACCTTGCGATGCGGGGCGTAGCGCCGGATATGCCAGGCGATCGCATGCATCAGATGGGTCTTGCCGAGGCCGACGCCGCCATAGAGGAACAACGGGTTGAACGGCACCTGATGATTGGGCGAGACCGCGACATCCGCCACCCGGCGGGCGGCGGCATGCGCCAACTCGTTGGGCTTGCCGACCACGAAGTTTTCAAAGGTGAAGCGCTCGTCGAGCTGGCCTTCCAGCCGAACGTCGCCGTCGATCCCGGCAGCGGCGCCGACATTGGCGACGAGCGGGCGGGCAGCCGCACCATTGACGATCGGCGGCGCGGCGACCGGCGGGGTTTCGGCGCTCTTGACCTGGGGTTCGACCTTGGTCTGGCCCACCGAGATCTCGACCCGGTTGACGCTGCGATTCTCGCCGCACCACAGGGCGCGCAGCCGGTCGGCGTAATGCACCGTCACCCAGTCGCGCAGGAAACGGTTCGGCACCTCCATGCGGATCGTGCCGTCCTTGACCTCGCGCAGCGTGAGGAACGACAGCCAGCTGCGATAGGCGGCCTCGCCGAACTCCTCGAGCAGGCGCGTGCGCACGCGCTGCCACTGCGCCGATTGCTGCAGATCGCCGGTCACCACGCTCACCATGGCATCGACCGGCCGGGCAGCAGGACGAGATGCGTCATCCTGGTCGATCGACTGTGAGGGGCCACGGGAATTTTCATTGTCGCTACTTTTGGAATGCCCTGGATGAGAAAAATGCACGCGGTTTCACACATGGATTATCGCCGCCGACCGAAGCCGAAAGCGGATATCCTGCCATTGCCCACGCCAGAGCGGGCTTTCACAAGCCACCAATAATTCTTTGGAATGCCCCACATCACCGCCCCGGTTGCTTCCCCGTGGTCGCTGATTTGTCATGATGCAGAGTAGCGCTCCGACCGCGATCTGGCAATGAGACCGAATGCCGAACGCCGCTCATTTTTTGAATGACGTCCGAAATTATTGCGGGAGCATTATTTTTATAGTGGATAAAACGAGAATTACTTCGACCGCCTGCTGGCGATCGAAGTAAAATCAACGCTGATCGGACTGGTACCTAACGTAGAACGTTAGAGAGCGGCGATCCGGGCATTCAGCCGCGACAGCTTGCGCGCCACGGTGTTCTTGTGCATCACGCCCTTGCTCACGCCGCGGTGCAATTCCGGCTGAACCTCGATGAAGGCCTGACGGGCTTCTTCGCGGTTACCCGCGTCGAGCGCCACTTCCACCTTCTTGAGGAAGGTCCGGATGCGGCTCACACGGGCCCGGTTGATCTCTGTACGCGTGACCGTTTGGCGGAAACGCTTTTCGGCGGATTTATGATTTGCCATCCTGGGCGTGCTCTCGAATTCCTGATACGCGGGAAGGGAGCGTGTATAGCTTCAGGTCGGGGGGAGCGTCAAGCAGCATATTCGGCAGGGCGCGCCATCCGCGCTTTGCAGCGATCGGCGATCGCCGTTATCTTGACGGCCGATGCTCTGCCCGCTCCCGCCCCCATCGTTCAGTCCAGAGATAAGGATTCCGGCGTGATCCAGCCTTTGGCGCCGCTGCGCGCCGAAATCGATGCCCTCGACGACCAGATCATCGCCCTGCTGACCCAGCGCATGGCCGTCGCCCATCGCGTCGCCGCGGTCAAGCGCGCCCATGGCATCCCGGTCGTCATCCCGGAACGCGTGGCTGCCGTGCTCGACCGGGCTGCCGCCGTGGGCGCCGCAGCCGGCCTTGATCCCGACTATCTGCGACGCCTATACCGCGTCATCATCGACGAGACCTGCAGGGTCGAAGAAACCCTGGTCGGCTAACCCTGGAGCCCGCATGGCAACCACCTCGACCCTCGGCGAACTGAAGACCCTGACCCGCGACCAGCGCAGCGTGGTGATCGCGAGCTTCCTCGGCTGGACGCTCGACGCCTTCGACTTCTTCCTGATGACCTTCGTCCTCGCGAACATCGCCAAGGATTTCGGCAGTACCGTAAAGGACGTCGCCTATGGTATCGCGCTGACCCTGGCGATGCGGCCGCTCGGCGCCTTCATCTTCGGCTATCTCGCCGACCGATTCGGCCGCCGGCCGATCCTGATGATCGACATCCTGCTCTATACCGCGTTGGAGCTCGCGTCGGCCTTCGCGCCGTCTCTGCTCGACCTGCTGATCCTCCGAGCGCTGTTCGGCATCGCGATGGGCGGCGAATGGGGCATCGGCTCGTCGCTGACCATGGAGACGATCCCGCCGCGACTGCGCGGCGTCGTCTCCGGCTTCCTCCAGGAAGGCTACGCGACCGGCTTCCTGCTGGCCTCGATCGCGAATTATTTCGTCGTGCCGTCGTTCGGCTGGAGGGGCATGTTCATCGTCGGCGCGATCCCGGCAGTGCTGGTGATCTATATTCGCAGCGCGGTCAAGGAATCGCCGACCTGGGAGGCGGCGCATGCCGACCGCGCGGGCGTCACGATGTTCGGCGGCATCACCGCGAACCCGAAACTGTTCTTCCTCAGCCTCATCGGCATCGCGCTCGCCGCGCCGCCGGTCTATTTCGCCTGGGTCTCGCCCAGCTTCTATGCGGGCGGCCTTCCCGGCGCCCTGATCGTCGCCCCGGTGCTGATCTATATCGCCTACCTGCTCAAGGCCTACCCGGCATCGCGGCTGTTCTTCTACATGATCGCCATGATGTCCTGCTTCAACGCCTTCAGCCACGGCACCCAGGACCTCTACGCCACCTTCCTGAAGGTGCAGCACGGCTTTTCCGCCGGCGAGGTCAGCAGCGTCCTCATCGCCGCCAATATCGGCGCCATCATCGGCGGAATCTCCTTCGGTGCGTTCTCCGAGAAGATCGGCCGTCGCCGCGCCATCATCATCGCCGCGCTGCTCAGCCTGCCGATGATCTCGCTCTGGGCGTATTCGGCGACGCCGATAATGCTGGCGCTGGGTGCCTTCCTGATGCAGTTCTGCGTCCAGGGCGCCTGGGGCGTCGTCCCGGTTCATCTCAACGAGATGGCGCCGGAGGACGCCCGCGGTACCTTCCCCGGCTTCACCTATCAGCTCGGCAATTTCCTGATCTCGCTCGCCGCCCCGATCCAGGCCGGCATCGCCGCCAGCCATGGTGGCGACTATCGTTTCGCGCTGGCCTCGACCGTGGCGCTCGTGGTGGTGGTGCTGGTGATCGTCGTCGGCCTCGGCAAGGAACGCAAAGGGGTTAAGTTCGGGCGGGCGTAGGCGCGTCCCTCGCTCCCCTCTCGCTCGTCATCCCCGCGAAGGGGGGGATCCATGCGGCCGCCGTTCCGTCGCTGGAAGGGTGGATCCCCGCCTCCGCGGGGATGACGGCTAGAATAATGTGGTTTCAGCCTACCCCACAAACCGCCATGGCAACGTCTCGCCGGCCAGGAACGGCCGCACCCCGCCGAGTTCCGCGGCGACCGCCGCCGGCTCCCGCCGCAGCGTCACGCGCGTCTCGTTGACCGGCAGCCCGTAGAAGCGCGGGCCGTTGCGGCTGGCGAACGCTTCGAGGCGGTCGAGCGCCCC
>CAIUCF010000339.1 GCA_903897565.1 uncultured Rhodospirillales bacterium
ACCGTGTTCATCGCCGCCTATACCTGGAGCGTCACGATAGAGGGGCGGCAGATGAGCAGCGCCCTTGCCGAAACCAGGCTGGCGCTCGCCCGTGAACAACGGGTCTCCGCCGTCGGCGCTCTGGCCGCCGCGGCGGCGCACGAGCTTGGCAGCCCGCTCGGAACCATCGCCGTCATCGCCAAGGAACTGAGCCGGGATCTGCCGACCGACAGCCCTTACGCCGAAGACGCCCGCTTGCTGCTGAGCGAAAGCGCACGCTGCCGAACCATCCTCGCCGAACTGTCGCACCGCAAGGACAAGGCCGAGGGCCCGATCCCGCCGTTCGACCTGGTGCCGATCACGGCCCTCGCGCAAGCGGCCGGCGAGCCTTACCACACCGCCCTGGTGACGGTCGACTACACCTCCGAAGGCGATGCCAGGACCCAACCCCTGGCGACGACCAAGCCGGAGATCATGCACGGGCTCGGCAATCTCATCCACAATGCGGTCCAGTTCGCAGCGCAGCATGTCGAGGTCTTCGTCTATTGGGACGCACGCAAGGTCGAGATCACCGTCACCGATGACGGCCCCGGCTATTCGCCGCAAATTCTTTCGCGGATCGGCGAGCCCTATATTTCGACTCGCCTGGGCGACGGCACGCATATGGGCCTCGGCATCTTCATCGCCAAAACCTTGCTCGAAAATACCGGTGCAACTTTGATCTTCAGCAATGCGGAGGAGGGTGGAGCCGTGGCAAGGGTCATTTGGTCACGCGACGCTTTTACCGATCCGAACAACAGTGCCGAGCCGATCAAGGCGCCCGGCAAGCACCCGAAGCAATCCAGGAAACTTCAGAATGAACGAGCAGACAGCGGCTTCCACAGACTCTGGCAACGGACATCTCGCAGGCTTGCCGGAAAATGACCGCACCCTTCTGATCGTCGATGACGACGCGCCGCTGTGCCAGCGCCTGGCGCGGGCGATGGAGCGCCGCGGCTTTATCGTCACGACGGCGGATAGTGTTGCTGGCGGTCTCGCCGTGCTGAACCATCTGTTGCCCGCCTTCGCTGTCGTCGATCTCCGGCTCGGCGACGGCAGTGGACTCGATGTCGTCGCGGCGCTGCGCGCGGCGAGGCCAGCGGTTCGCATCATCGTGCTGACGGGTTACGGCAATATCGCGACGGCGGTTGCCGCGGTAAAGGCCGGCGCCATCGACTACCTGCCGAAACCCTCCGACGCCGATGCTGTCGAACAGGCGCTGCTGCTGCGTGACGGCGCGCTGCCGCCGCCCCCGCTCGATCCGATGTCGGCCGACCGGGTGCGTTGGGAACATATCCAGCGAGTCTTCGAGCAATGCGATCGCAACGTCTCCGAGACGGCGCGCCGGCTCAAGATGCATCGGCGTACCTTGCAGCGCATCCTGTCGAAGCACGCACCCCGCAGCTGATGCGACGGCTTTCCGGCATAACTCGGTCGCCAGAGGTCAGGTTGCTTCGGCCCGATCGAGTCTGCCGTCGCTGTTCCAAAATGCGGGGACGGTAGGGGCGTAGCCGACGAGATTTTCCGCGATCGCCCGACGGATATGTCCCGGAAGACCGTCGGTCGGGTAGTCTTGCGACAAGGCGGCGACGACGGCGACCCACGCCGTCAATTCGATCCCGGCGGCGACCATGCGCGCCGCGACATCGCGCTCATCCGGCCCGTCGCTGACCCAACAAGCGTCGAGCACGACGCGGACATCGAAACCGGCCGCTTGCGCCTCCAGCGCCGCATCGATGATGTCTTGACCGCGCCCCCAAGCGGCAAAGAACATCACGCGGCGCCGTAGGCGCTGGATGGCACTCAGCGTCGGCTGGCCGGCGAGTATGGCGGCCCCACTGCGCTCGAACACGTGATAGCGCGGCACTGCCCGCATGATCTGGTCGCAGACCGGGCCTTGGCCCTCTCGGATCGACAACACGACCGGGACCGCGAAGGCTGTGGCGATCCGCGCAAGGGCCGCCATGTTGGCGGCGATCGGGCTGGCGACGCCCCCCATCCGGTCGCTGAACGCGCTCAGCGGATCGACCAGCATGATCGCGGCGACGCTGCCGATGATGTCGTCGGCGAACCGATTATGGAGTGATCCCGAACCGCGCATGGTCATATTTACGAAAAATTTACCATACGCTACACTAACAAAAATATAAGAACTCTTCGAGGGTTTTATTGCCTTTCCTCTAAATAACTTCAGTTTCTTTATTGTGTTGCATAGTAACCACAATCGATCCTGTCAAAGGCGAGAAGAGCGATTCGAGGCGGCCGGGCGATCGGGCGCTTCCCTCTTGCTTCCCCGCGCGGTTACACTGGCGGCACGCTCGTGTCGCCCTGCAAGCTGCTCACCGGATTTAGCAATATGCCTGATTCATCGCTCGACACTGTCTCCGGCTCGACCTCGGGTCCCGCGGCAATCCATCTCGCCGATTATCGCCCGCCCGCGTTCCGGATCGATCTCGTCGATCTGATCTTTCGTCTCGAGGAGGCCGAGACACGGGTCACCGCCCGGCTGCATATCCAGCGGGAGCCGGTGACCGATGGGTCGCGGCCGCCGCTTGTACTCGCCGGCGAGGCGCTTCGGTTGGTGTCGGTGACGCTGAACGACCATTTGCTTGATCCCGAGGACTACCGCCTCGGGGCAACGTCACTCACGATCGATGCGGTCGGCGACAGTTTCGTCCTCGAAATCGAGACGGCATTGCAGCCGGAGAAGAATTTCGAGCTGTCGGGCCTCTACAAATCGGGCGGCGCCTTCTGC
Source organism: uncultured Rhodospirillales bacterium (assembly GCA_903897565.1). Taxonomy (GTDB): domain Bacteria; phylum Pseudomonadota; class Alphaproteobacteria; order ATCC43930; family CGMCC-115725; genus CAIXXC01. The sequence goes on from CAIUCF010000339.1 coordinate 2,774, forward strand.
ACGCAATGCGAAGCCGAGGGTTTCCGCCGCATCACCTATTTCCTCGACCGGCCCGACGTACTGGCGCGTTTCACCACCACGATCGTCGCCGATCCGACGCGCTACCCCGTCCTGCTGTCGAACGGCAACCCGGTGGATCGCGGCGTCACCGCGGGCGGTCACCGGCATTGGGCGAAATGGGAAGATCCGCATCCCAAGCCGGCCTACCTGTTCGCCCTCGTCGCCGGTGACCTCGTCCCGGTCCGCGACGCGTTTACGACGCAATCGGGGCGCAAGGTCGATCTCGCGATCTGGGTGCGCGCCGGCGACGAGCAGAAATGCGGCCATGCGATGCATGCCCTCAAGACCTCGATGCGCTGGGACGAAGAGGTGTTCGGCCTCGAATACGACCTCGACGTCTTCAACATCGTCGCGGTTTCCGATTTCAACATGGGGGCGATGGAGAACAAGGGCCTCAACATCTTCAACACCAAATACATCCTGGCCGAGCCGGCGACCGCGACCGATAGCGATTACCAAGGCATCGAGACGGTCGTCGCCCATGAATATTTCCACAACTGGACCGGCAATCGCGTGACCTGCCGCGACTGGTTCCAGCTCTCGCTCAAGGAAGGCCTGACCGTCTTTCGCGATCAGGAATTTTCGGCCGACCAGGGCAGTCGCGCGGTCAAGCGTATCCTCGACGTCCGTCGGCTGCGCGCGTCGCAGTTCCCGGAGGATGACGGCCCCCTCGCCCACCCCGTCCGCCCTGACAGCGATATCGAGATCAACAACTTCTACACCGCGACGGTCTACCAGAAGGGCGCCGAGGTCGTGCGCATGATCCACACCCTGATCGGCGCGGCCGGCTTCCGCCGCGGCATGGATCTGTATATCGCCCGGCACGACAACGCCGCGGCGACGATCGAGGATTTCGTCGCCGCGATGCAGGACGCCGCAGGAGTCGATCTCTCCGCGTTCAAGCTCTGGTACGCACAGGCGGGGACGCCCGAGATCATCGTCGACGATCACTACGATGCCGCGACCCAGCGCTACACCCTGAGCCTGCGCCAGACCACGCGGCCGACGCCGGGACAGCCGGTCAAACTGCCCTTCGTCGTGCCGATCCTGATGGGTCTCCTCGACCAAGAGGGCGCGGCGATCCCCTCCCGCCTCGACGGCGAGGCCTCGCCGCAGCAGGGCACCAGGCTGCTGACCCTGACGGAGCAGGCCCAGGACTTCACCTTTATCGATGTTCCCACAGCGCCGATCCCGTCGCTGCTGCGCGATTTCTCGGCGCCGGTGCGGGTCAGCGGGGTCGACATGGCCAAGCTCCGTGTGCTCGCAGCCCATGATCCCGATCGCTTCGCCCGCTGGGATGCCGGCCAGACCGTCGCAACCACGCTGATCCTCGACCTCGTCGCGACGATACGGTCCGGCGCGACGATTGATGTCGAGGGCTGGTTTGTCGAGGCCGTGGCGGCCAATCTCGCCCAGGCCGACGAGGATCCGGCCTTCATCGCCGAGGTCCTCACCCTGCCCGGCGAGTCCGTCCTGGCAGACCGCATGGCGGTCATCGATACGGTCGCCATTCATGAAGCGCGCAACATCGTCCGCGCCCGCATCGGCGCCGCCCTGAGGAAGCCGCTCCTGGCGTTATACGAGCGTTACGAGGATCGCGGTCCCTATCGCATCGACGGGGCGGCGATCGGCCGGCGTGCGCTGCGCAATCTCAGTCTGGGCCTGCTCGCCGCCGCCGATCCCGAGACCGGCGCCCAGCTCTCCAAACGCGAGATCGACGCCGCCCGCAACATGACCGACGTGCTCGCCGCCCTGGTCGTGCTGAACGACATCGACCTGCCGGAACGCACGCAGGCGCTGGCCGATTTCCACGCCCGCTGGCGCCACGACCCCCTGGTTACCGACAAGTGGTTCGCGATCCAGGCGATTTCCGCCCTGCCCGACACGGTCGATGCGGTCCGGGCGCTGCTGCGCCACGCCGATTACGACGCCCACAATCCGAATCGGGTGCGCTCGCTGATCGGCAGCTTCAGCATGGCCAATCCCTATCGGTTTCACGACGCCAGCGGCGCCGGCTACGACCTGCTTGCCGACCAGATCATCGCGATCGACGGCTTCAACAGCCAGCTGGCGGCGCGGATGACCGTGCCGCTCGGTACCTGGCGCCGCCACGACGCGGCCCGCCAGACCCTGATGCGGTTGGCCATCGATCGCATCCTGGCGCAGCCGTCGCTGAGCAAGGGCTGCTTCGAAATGGCGTCGAAGAGTCTCGCCTGATGCTGCTATCCTGCGCCACGCGCCCGGCAACGATCATTTTCAGGGGACGAGTTCAGCTGTGACGACCGACGAGAACGCGCCGCCGAGGCTGCCGCCGATGCCGGTGGCGGCGATGACGATGACCCTCCCTGCTCCCCTGAAGCTGAGCCTCACCGAGATGAACTCGGCGTGGCAGGCGTCGCATGGCACGGAACGGCTGTGGGCCCGCGACGCGAGCCTCTGGACCGGCGGCGACGAGGACCACTGGCTCGGCTGGCTCGATGCCGCGGAGACCGGGGTGACGCGACTACCCCTGCTCGCCGGCTTCGCCCGCGACGTCTTCGAAGGCGAATACGAGCATGTGCTCCTGCTCGGCATGGGCGGCTCCAGCCTGGGGCCGGAAGTGGTCGGCAAGGTATTCGGCGCCCAGGACGGCTGGCCCGAGATCCATGTCCTCGACAGTACAGACCCGCGGCAGATTCGTGCCGTCGAGGACTCGATCGATTATGCGACAACCCTGTTCATCGTCTCGTCCAAATCCGGCGGCACGCTGGAAGTCGCGATCCTGCTCGAATACTTCCTGAGCCGCGCCCAGGCCGTCCTCGGCCAGGCCCTGGCAAAGCGCCAGTTCGTCGCGATCACCGACCCGGGCTCGAAGCTCGAAGGGATCGCCAAGGCGACCGGCTTCAATCATGTCTTCTCCGGAGATCCCAGCGTCGGCGGCCGCTTTTCGGTGCTCTCGCCGTTCGGACTGGTCCCGGCGACTGCGATCGGCGTCGATCTCGCCCGCTATGTGTTCGCCGCGCACGACATGGCCGAGGCCTGCCGCAACTCGACGCCCGAGAACCCTGGCGTCGAGCTCGGACTGCTGATCGCGGCGGCGGCCCGGAGCGGCCACGACAAGCTGACTTTGATTGCCGGGCCCGGGCTCGAAAGCGTCGGCGGCTGGATCGAGCAGCTGGTCGCGGAATCGACCGGCAAGAATGGTCAGGCCGTGATCCCCGTGGATGGCGAGCCGCTGGCAGCGCCCGAGGCCTATGGCAGCGACCGATTGTTCGTCCAGCTGTGCTTCGCCGACGCGCCCGATCGTGATAGCGCCAAGCTCGAGGCTCTTGCCGCGGCCGGGATGCCGGTGGTCCGCATCGCCCTGACCGACCGCTACCAGCTGGCCCAGGAATTCTTCCGCTGGGAATTCGCGACCGCCGTCGCCGGCGCGGTGATGAAGCTGCACCCGTTCGACCAGCCCGATGTCGAGGCTAGCAAGCTCGCCACCAAGCGCCTGACCACCGCCTATGCCGAGAGCGGCGCCCTGCCCGGCTGGCAGAGCTTCGCCACGGCTCCGGGCATGACCCTCTATGCCGATCCCGCGAACACCGCGGCACTCTCGGCCGATAGCGGCGACACCACGGCGCTCGCCGCGCTCCGCACCCATCTGGGGCGGGTGAAGCCGGGTGACTATGTCGCCCTCCTCGCCTATCTCCCCCACAACGCGAGCGTGACCAAGGCGCTGCAGGCGCCGCGCCTGAAGATCCGCGACCGTCTCAAGGTCGCGACCTGCCTGCAGTTCGGCCCGCGCTTCCTGCATTCGACCGGACAGGCCTACAAGGGCGGCCCCAATACCGGCGTCTTCATCCAGATCACCACCGACGAACCCGCCGATCTCGCCGTACCGGGGCAGAAATACAGCTTCGGCGTCGTCAAGGCGGCGCAGGCCCAGGGCGACGCCGAGGTGCTGGCCGAGCGAGGACGGCGACTATTGCGGATTCATCTGACCGGCAATCTCGCCACGGGTCTTGCCAGCGTCGCCAGAATGATCGACACGGTGCTCGCGTAATCCTCCGATCCAACCGAGAGTCATCGTGTCCGAGCTTCTGATCCCCCTGACCACGCCGCGCCCGGTCGTCGTCGCCCCCTCCATCCTGTCGGCGGATTTCCTGCGCCTCGGCGAACAGGTCCGCGCCGTCGACGAGGCCGGCGCCGACTGGATCCATGTCGACGTCATGGATGGGCGCTTCGTCCCCA
>CAIUCF010000340.1 GCA_903897565.1 uncultured Rhodospirillales bacterium
CCCGACCAGCTCTGGGAAACCACGCTCGATCCCAACGCCCGCACCCTGCTGCAGGTCCGCATCAACCACGCCGATTCGGCCGAAGAGACGTTCTCGACCTTGATGGGCGACGTCGTCGAGCCGCGGCGCGACTTCATCCAGGCCAATGCGCTGAACGTGTCGAATCTCGACGTCTAGAACGCCAAGCCGATCGCGGTGACGGACGAGATTTTATTATTGTCGAATTCGTCCTAAAGTTCGTCCTGTCGGCGAGCCTGATGCGATTTTCGGAGTAATAGATGGACCGGCTGGATGCGATGCGGTGTTTCATTCAGATCGTCGAGGCCGGGTCGCTCTCCGCCGCATCCCGCAAGCATGGTCGGTCCCTGGCCGGAACAGTGCGGACCTTAGCCGCCCTGGAAGCGCGGCTGGGGATCCGGCTGCTCGAGCGGACGACGCGGACGTTGCGACTGACGGAAGAGGGCGCGGACTATCTCGAACGGGCGCGTGCGGTCTGCGAGATGGCCGACGAGGCGGACGCTCACGTGATGAACCGCCGCAGCCGTCTGGCCGGACGCCTGGTCGTCACCGCCCCTGTTGTTTTCGGCAGACTCTATGTCGCCCCCCAACTGCTGGCGCTGCTGAAGGCTGAGCCGGACCTTACGACCAACCTGATACTCACCGATCGCATCATGGATTTCTTCGAAGACGGCGTCGACGTGGCGGTCCGCATCGGTCATCTGCCGGATTCATCCCTCCGGGCGACGACGATCGGCGCCACCCGACCGATCTACTGCGCCAGCCCCTCCTATATCGCGCACGACGGAATGCCCGCCGGGGACGCTGAACTCAGCATCCTCGGCAGCTTGGAGCAGGGCTCGCTCGGGCCGACCGGAACCGGCGCGTTTTCCTGCAACAATGCCGACGTGCTGATCCAGGCCGCGCTCGCCGGACATGGCGTCGTGCGGGTGCTCAGCTACCAAGTTGCCGAGGCCATCCGTTCCGGCCTGCTGATAGAGATCCCTAGGGATCGCCCCTCACCGGCCGTGCCGATCAGCGTCGTCCATCCACATTCTCGAATCCAATCGCCGAGGGTCGCGGCCTTTCGCGATGTGATGATCTCCCTCCGCGGACGCCTCGTCTTCGACAAGTCGGCATCTGCCCAGCCGTAGGGCGGGCAGTTACACCTCTGGAACCGGCGGGAGGGCGTCGAAGCCGAGGACTTTACTCACGATCCGCCTCTTCCAATCATTCCGCCGACCACACCAGTTCGTTGGCCGTGAAGATCCGGCAGCGAGCGAAATCCATGAAGGTCGCTTCGTCGGCGAGGAGAATCTCCATCGTCGCACGCCCCTCGTCACTGCCGAAAGCTGCCATCGCCGCCTCATCGGATTCCCACCAGCCTTCCATCACGCCGTCATAGGGCTCGCCGCAGCCCCGGGCAGCGATGCAGGCGGCGCCTAATTCGCTGTCGATGGTATGGCTCTGGGCATATTTCTTCATGCCGATCGATTTGGCGCGCTCCCAGACCGTCTTGCCGTGTTGGTTGAGCCAATACTCATGGAACTCCGCCCGGGTCAGATGCGGAGCACGAACGATGCAGTAGAGGATCTTGATCATGTGACAGGTATCCTTCCAATTCGTCGGCGTGGCGGCGAAGCTGGTGTCGATCTCCAACAGGACCGCGGCGAGCGTTCTCGGCCCGCGAGCCGTCCCGTCCGAGAGCTAGCTTAGCGGTTTTAGCTTGCGCGGCTAGAGTTTCCAGTGTGGATCGATGTTCTCTGCGGCAGTGGCAGCGGCGACCGACGG
>CAIUCF010000341.1 GCA_903897565.1 uncultured Rhodospirillales bacterium
CTGCTTGAAGCTGGACAAGCCCGGCACGAGCACCTCCAGGAGCTCGGCTTTCGTGTAGGTCTTGGAGAACGCCGTTTTGCCGACGATGCGGTATTTCGCATCCGCAGACAGCATCTTGAAGGCGTCGACGAAGTTGAGGGCGGCGATGAAATCGATGTATTTCTGCGCGGTCTCGCGGGTGCTCGGCATGGTGTAATCCTCCAATTTGTTATTCTTTTCGAGGGGAGCCAAGAATTGAGCTAGGCGGCGTCCCGGCCCAGGATCCGCTTCACCGCCCCGGCGAGCTGGCCGCTGCGATCGGAATCCTCGGCACGCCAGGCGACATGGCCGTCGGGCCGCACCAGGATCGCACCATCCGGCTCGGTGCCGCGCAGCGCGGCCCAACGCCCGGAGGGATCCTCGCAATCGAGGCCCGGGCCGATCGCGACGACATCGACCGCCGCCCCGACGACCGATTTCGCCGCCTTCTGCCAATGCAGGCTGCGGCTCGAGGTCAGCAGCACGAAGCGGCCGCGGCCGACCAGATCGAGGGTGGAGATGGTCCCGCCAGAGCGGGTGACCCAGGCGTGCGGCAGACGATGGCCGGGCCTTGTCACCGGGATATGCTCGTCGCCCATCGGGCTCTTGACCGGCGCCGCGCTGCCGTCGGGGATGATCGCCGGGGAGTTCTCATAGGCGAAGCCGATCTCGATGTCGTGCGCCTGGAATTCGGTGCGCTGGCTCTGGATCACCTCGTGCAGCCGCTGCCGCCGGGTCGCCCCTTCGGCGGTGTCGGAGAACAGCAGGCGGAAGGCCTCGCGGTTCACCTCGACCGGCGCCCCCGGGATCAAGCCGATCCCGGCGTCGATCACGAGATGGTTCTGGAAGGTCAGCAGCGCCCAGTTGACGTTGCGCGCACCAACCGGCCGGCGCTCGGCCTCATACGAATCGAGCAGGCTCGGATCCGCCTGGCCCTTGAGCACGGCGGCCAGTTTCCAGGCCAGGTTATGGGTATCCTGGATCGCCGAGTTGAGGCCGAGCCCTGTCGTCGGCGGGTGGCGATGGGCGGAATCGCCGACCAGGAACACCCGGCCCTCGCGATAGCGCCGCGCCAGCACGCCCTGGACCTTCCAGTCGTTCATCCGGATGATCCGCGGCTCGAGCTCGGGCAGCTTCAGGAGATCGCGGAGCCGCGGCACGACGGATTCGGCGTCGAACTGCGACGGGTCGTCGGGCTGGAAGGCGAAATGGAACAGCCATTCCTCGCTGTGGCGATCGTATTTCTCGGGGCCGAGCGCCACCATGACGCCGCTGCCCCAGGAGCCGCCCTTGTCGGGGCTGAGGAACCAGCGGATCATCGGACTGTCGTCATCGAGATAAGCGCTGAGATCGGCGGCGAAATGCACGGTCACCATGTCGAACAGGCGTGGAATGCCGTCCATCTCGATGCCCAGCGCCGGGCCGACCTTACGGCCGCCATCGGCCCCTATCAGGTACTTGGCCCGAACCTCGTATTGCAGCTCGGTGTCGCGATCGAGCACGGTCGCCGTGACGCCATCGGCATCCTGGACGAAACTTACGAGCTCATGATGATAGTTGAGATGCGCGAGCGGCGAGGTCCGGGCGTGTTCGAGCAAGAGCGGCTCGAGCCGCAGCTGCGGATAATTGGCGGAGCGGCACGGGCTGTCGCGTTCGTAGGTCTCGGCGAGCGAGAAGCCGCCGAAAGCGTCCATGAGATAGATGGTCTTGTGGTCGAGTTCGCCGTCGCCGCCGAGCGAGGTGTACCAGCCGACCCGCGCCATGTTCGCCGCCGGGGTGCCGAGCTCGTAGATCTTATCGGCGAGCCCCTCCTCGCGGAGGATCTCCATCGTCCGCTGATTATAGTAATGCGCCTTGGGCGCCGGCGAAGTGGTCGGGTGCCGTTCGACCAGCCAGGACGAGATGCCGAGGCGGTTTAGGAAGATCGCCAGCGACAGGCCGCTGCCGGCGCCGCCGATAATCAGGACATCGGTCGTGATGGTGTTCATGGTTCCTCTCCAGGCGTCCCTTGCGCACAGGCTGCGCTATCGTTCTTGCGGCCTTCCCGAGAAAGGCAACGCACCCTCTCAACTGTTGACCAAGTGGTCAAGAGCAATTTAGATGACGTTGACGCGCCAGCCCGCAGGCGCCGATAACAAGAAGAAATGTGGTTCAATGGAAGCCCAGCCCTATCTGACCAACGCGTGGTATGTCGCCGCCTGGTCGACCGAGATCTCCCGCGCCATGTTGGAGCGAACGATCCTCGAACAATCGATCGTGCTGTTCCGCAAGGAGAACGGCGAGGCCGTCGCGATCGGCAACGCCTGCGCCCATCGCTACGCCCCGCTCAGCCTCGGAAAGCTCGTCGGCGACACGGTGCAGTGCCCCTATCACGGCCTGCGCTAC
>CAIUCF010000342.1 GCA_903897565.1 uncultured Rhodospirillales bacterium
ATCGCCCAGTCCGGCCGCCCGGAGGAGCCGCTCGACGTCTTCGGCCTGGCCTTGGCCGACCTCGAAAAACACGCCGCCACCGGGAACGAGGAGCCGTGCTGCCGCCCGACAGAGGATGCGATAAGGATCGAGTCCGTCGGCGCCGCCATCGAGCGCTGCCGGCGGATCGTAGAGCCGGACCGCGGGCATCAGGCCGTCGAGATCGCGGCTCGGGATATAGGGCGGGTTGGAGATGACGATGTCGAAGCAGCAATCGAGCCCCGAGTCCCAATCGCCGACGCTGATCTCGGCGCGCGATGCCAATCCGAGGGCATCGGCGTTGGCGCTGGCGACCCGTGCCGCGGCCTCCGAACGATCGACTCCGAGTCCGCGGGCATTGGGATACTCGCTGAGCAGGGCGAGCAGCAGGCAGCCGGTCCCGGTGCCGAAATCGACGATGCGATAGGGTGGCTCTCGGTCGGGGTATGCTGCGAGCACCGCCTCGACCAAGGTCTCGGAATCGGGCCGTGGGTCGAGTGTCTGAGGGGTGACGATGAAAGGCAGGCTCCAGAACTCGCGCCGGCCGAGGATGCGGGAGATCGGCTCCTGCGCAAGTCGCCGCTGCACCCAGGCCTCGAAGCGGGCGAACTGCTCGGGCGCGACGATGCGCTCGGGCCAGGCCATGATCGTCGACAGGCCGCTTCCGGTCGCTTCGGCAAGGAGGAGCCGCGCCTCCCGCCAGGGCTGGTCTATCCCCGCCGCAGTCAGCTGCGCGGCGGCGGCATTCAAGATCTCCTGGATCGGCTGCCCGGTCACTCGGTCTCGGCGAGTTTCGCCGCCTGGTCCTCGGCGATCAGCGCCTCGATGATCTCGTCGAGAGCTTCGCCCGACATCACCTTGTCGATCTTGTAGAGCGTCAGGTTGATACGGTGATCGGTAACGCGGCCTTGCGGGAAGTTGTAGGTGCGGATTCGCTCCGAGCGGTCGCCGCTGCCGACCTGGCTCTTGCGGTTGGCGGCGCGGACGGCGTCCTTGGCCTGCCGTTCGGCCTCGTAGAGCCGCGAGCGCAGCACCTTCAAAGCCTTGGCCTTGTTCTTGTGCTGCGATTTCTCATCCTGCTGGATCACCACCAGCCCGGTGGGCAGATGGGTGATGCGCACGGCGCTGTCGGTGGTGTTGACCGACTGGCCGCCGGGGCCGCTCGAGCGGTAGACGTCGATGCGCAGATCCTTGTCCTCGATCTGGATATCGACTTCCTCGGCCTCCGGCAGCACGGCGACGGTGGCGGCCGAGGTATGGATGCGGCCCTGCGTCTCGGTCGCCGGCACGCGCTGGACGCGGTGGACGCCGGATTCGAACTTCAGCCGCGCAAAGACGTTGCGGCCGGTGACCGCCGCGGTCGCTTCCTTGTAGCCGCCGAGATCGCTGTCGGAGAGGCTCATGACCTCGAAGCGCCAGCCATGCTGTTCGGCGTAGCGCTGATACATGCGGAACAGATCGGCCGCGAACAGCGCCGCCTCGTCGCCGCCGGTGCCGGCGCGGACTTCGAGGATGGCGTTCTTTTCGTCGGCTTCGTCCTTGGGCAGCAGC
>CAIUCF010000343.1 GCA_903897565.1 uncultured Rhodospirillales bacterium
CTGCTGGTTCCGACCCCGGACGGCGTCCGCGAGCCGCAGAACCGTCGCGCCGAAATCGAGCTCAAGTAAGCTCGAGCGCGACCTAGCCAAAAAAGGGGCGCATCCGCGAGGATGCGCCCCTTTTTCTTGTGTCGCACCGTCAGGCGGCCGGCTTGCGGAACAGCAGCGTGTGCCAGCCCTCGCGGCAGATCCGCGACACGAACACCAGACCGTGGGCCTTCTGCGCGGTCGACACGAAACCCTCCTGTCCGGCCAGCAGGCCCGAGAGGATCGCGTAGCCACCCGGCGCGAGGTGACGGGCGAGATCGGCGGCCATGCCGACCAGCGGCCGGGCCAAGATATTGGCGAAGATCAGGTCATAAGGCCCGCCGCGGCGCACCAGCGCCGCCGCATAGCCGTCGCTGGTCGCGCAGCGGATCAGGCCGGCCACGCCGTTGACCTGCGCGTTCTCGCGGGCGACCTCGACCGAGTGATGGTCGATGTCGCAGGAGATCACGCGACAGCCCCAGGTCTTGGCCGCGGCGATCGCCAGGATCCCGGTCCCCGTCCCCATATCGAGCACGCGGATCCGACGTCCCCGCCGGGCGACGCGATCAAGGGCGAGCAGGCAGCCATAGGTCGTGGCGTGCTCGCCCGTGCCGAAGGCGGTCGCGGCGTCGATCTTGAGTCCGACCGCGCCCGCAGGCACGATATCGCCGAGATGCGAGCCATAGATGAAGTAGCGCCCGACCCGACGCGCCGGAAAACTCTCCTGGTTGAGGCGAAGCCAGTCAACATCCGGCAACGCCTCGAGCAACAGCACCGGCTCGTCGAGACCATGTGCGAGGGCCAGCATCGTGATCCCCGCCTCGAGCGCCGCCGTCTCCGGCTTGCCCTGGCAGAAGCCGGTGACGAGCCAGGGGCCGTGCTCGACGGCCTGGAATGCCGTGACGGTGACCGCCACGTCCTGCATCAGCGCCATCATTGCCTCCGCGAGCGGCTCTTCCGGAACCTCGACGGCGAGGCGCCACAGCGGCTCAGCGGTTTGGCGGGTCAGGAGAGACGACATGCGGGCATCCGAACAAAGGGGCGATCAGGGAGCATGGTGCTTAACCCAGTGTCCGGCCGAGGGCAAGGCGGACGCCTCAAGCGCCATCCCGCGTTTGCAACGCACAAATGTCGGAAACAATTAACGGATCGCCCTTGATCCAAGTCACGGCTTCCCCAATTGTTATCGTGACGGGAACGCTGTGGTCTCCGTCGCGAGTGCCGAAATCGGGCTCGCCAACGTCTGCTCGCTCAATCGAAAGAGGAGGAGGCATCGCCGCCATGAGTCGCCTGTCGCTGTTCAATTCCCCGCTGTTGCTGGGGTTCGACCATTTCGAGCGCACGCTCGATCGGGTCGCAAAATCTTCCGTAGACGGCTATCCGCCCTACAATATCGAACAGATATCGGATGAGCGCCTGCGCATCACCCTGGCTGTCGCCGGATTCGCATCGGAAGATCTCGCGGTGCAGATCGAAGACAACCAGTTGATTATCCGCGGCAAGCAGGCCGATGACCGGGATCGCGCATATCTCCACCGCGGCATCGCCGCCCGTCAGTTCCAGCGCGCCTTCGTGCTGGCCGAAGGGATCGAAGTCGCTGGCGCGTCGCTCGACAATGGCCTCTTGCACGTGGATCTGATCCGGCCCACCGTGGAGCCGAAGATTCGCAAGGTCGAAATTCGCCGGGGACAGCCGGCCGGATCGACGGCGCAACAGATCGAGGTCCCGGCAAAGAAGGCAACCGCCTGAAGCATGAGTGCATTGATAAGGAAACGCCGCGCCACCGGCTCACACGAGCGGCGGCATGGCGGGTTATAGAAAGGGTAACGACGATGATCACGAACATTAACCCACGCCACCTCTCGCATCGCGATCTCGCCATGCTGGGGGTCCAGGACGTCGCATTCGTCAAGAGCGTCCGCCTCGATGACGAAACCGTCTACACGATCCACGCCGCCGACGGCACGCAGATGGGGCTCTCGCCCA
>CAIUCF010000344.1 GCA_903897565.1 uncultured Rhodospirillales bacterium
CCCAGCTGTCGCCCGGCGTCAGCCCGACGATCCCGACACCAATCCGATTTCCGACCATATCGCCCCCCAGATCATATTGCGCTCGATATCGCCTGCGACCATAAATACGTCAGCTCGGCGAGGCTATGGCAATGCGACACTCGGATAGTTTAACAACGCAATAGACAATATATTATCAGTTCCGGTAGGATATCGACATACCTCGACTCCTTCAGGAATGACACCATGACAGACCACGCCGCCAGCATCGCCCGCCAGCCCCGAACCGCCGCGACAACCGCCTCCGGGCCGGGCCTGAAATCCAATCATCTCAGCTTCATCGAAGTCGTCGCCCAGTCGATCGGCGTCATCGCCCCGTCCGGAACCCCCGGGCTGGTGATCCCCGTCGTGTTCGCGACCGCCGGCAACGGCACCTGGCTCGCCTATGGCTTCGCCACGATCGCGCTGCTGATCGTCAGCCTGCAGATCAACGTGTTTTCATCGCGCATCGCCAGCCCCGGATCGCTCTACGTCTATGCCGGCCATGGCCTCGGGCCGCTGGCCGGAGTCATCTCCGGCTGGGCTCTCCTGATCGGCTATGTCTTCACGGCGGCCGCCGTCATTGACGGCACGGTCAGCACGTCGCTGGCAGTCGCCCAGGCTGTCGGCTTTCAGACCAGCACAATACCGGTCCTTGTCGCCGTAAGCGTCGTCGCGGCCGTGCTCGCCTGGGCCTTGGGCTGGCGCGATATCCGGCTCTCGAGCCGCACCACACTGGTGTTCGAGTTCACGACCTTGGCCCTGATCCTCGGCACCGTGATCGCCTGGTTCTTCCACCATCACGGCGTCTCCGACCCGGCGCAGAACCATCTCGAAGGCGTCAATCCCGACCAGATTCGCCTGGGCCTGGTGCTGGCGTTCTTCAGCTTCGTCGGCTTCGAAAGCGCAACCGTGCTCGGCGTCGAATCGCAGCGCCCCCGCGTCTTCATCCCCCGCGCGGTCATTGCCAGCGTCGCCGGCGTCGGCATCGTCTTCATCATCAGCGCCTATGGCCTCGTCGCCGCGTTCCACGGCGCCGCGACCACGCTCGACAAGTCGGACGCGCCGCTGACCGTCGTCGCCCAGGCGGTCGGCTTCGGCCAGATCGGGTTTCTGATTTCGCTCGGCGTCGCCCTCAGCTTCTTCGCCTGCATCCTCGGCAGCATCAACGCCGCCGCCCGCGTGTTGTTTGCGTTGTCCCATAACGGCTTGTTCCACGGTTCGGCGCGATCGACCCACGAGAAGCACGCCTCCCCGCATGTCGCGCTCACCGTGGTGACGCTGGTCGCCCTGACCCTCGCGCTCGCGCTCACCCTCGGTCACTGGGCGATCCTCGACGCCTACGGTATCCTCGGCTCGATTGCGACCTATGGCTTCCTTCTGACCTATGGTCTGATCTCCATCGGCGCGCCGGTCTTCCTGTACCGTCGTGGCGAGTTGAAGCCCCTCAACGTCGTCACGGCGCTGGCGGCTTTGGCCTTGCTGCTGGTCGCGCTCGCTGGCACCGTGTATCCGGTGCCGTCCTGGCCATTCAACATCCTGCCGTACGTCTTCCTCGGGATCTTGGCCGTCGGCGTCTTGTATTTCCTGGCTCTGCGCACTTGGGCGCCGGCCAGCCTGGCGGCAATCGAAGCGGAGGTTCTTGGCGAATCATGAGTACCGACACGACAGTCGATCTCGACGATCTCAAGCTGTCCCGGGAGACCCTCATCCGCAAGGATGGGGGTCGACAGAATATCGTCAGGACCGGGCAATCCGGTCCGACGATCGTGCTGCTGCACGGCTACGCCGATTCCTGGCGCAGTTTCGAGGGCATGCTGGCGCCGCTGGCGCCGCACTTCCGGCTGGTGCTGCCCGACCAGCGCGGCCATGGCCACAGCGATCCTGCGGCGAGCTATACGGTCGGCGATTTCGTCGCCGATGCGATCGCGGTGATCGAGGCGACGAGCGAGGGCCCGGTCGCGCTGCTCGGCCATTCCCTCGGCGGCATCGTCGCGCAGCGCATCGCGGCAGCCCGGCCGGATCTCGTGGACCGCCTCATCTTGATCGGCACCGCGCCGACCGCGGCGGGCCATGCCGATATCCAGGCCTTCGCCGAACAGCTCGACGGCTACGTCGCGGAAGTCCCCGCCGAGGTCATCGCCGAGTTCCAGACCGGCACCGCCTTCACGCCCCTGCCGGCGCCGCGCCTCGCGACCATTCTCGAGGAAAGTGCCAAGCTGAGCCTAGGCGCCTGGCAAGGCACCGCGCACGCCCTGGCCGATGATCCCGGCCCGGTGCCTGAAAGGATCGAACAGCGGAGCCTGGTGTTCTGGGGCGAGCGCGACAATATCTTCGACGCGGCGAGCCAGGGCGCGCTGGCGGACCTACTTGCCCGGGCGACCTATGTCCATTTTCGCGATGTCGGCCACGCGCCGAACTGGGAAGTGCCGGGTCTCGTGGCCGAGCGCATCGCGGCGTTCTTGTCGCAGCCGTGAGGCGACGGCCTCAATAGCCGAGCGCGCAGCCATCCTTGCGCGGGTCCGAGCCGCCGATGAGGATGCCGCGAGCGCGGTCGATCCAGATCGCCTGGCCGCCGCCGAGGGGCTCGTCGGGTTCGGCCAGTTGATGGCCCAGCGCCGCCAATGCGCGGCGGGTGGCGTCGGGGACGCCGTGCTCGACCTGCAGCTTGCCGAGTCGGGGCAGGAAGCGCGGGCAGTCGAGCGCCTCCTGGATATCCATGCCGTATTCCAGCAGGTTGGACAGAAACCAGCTCTGACCGAACGGCTGGTAATGGCCGCCCATCACCCCGAACGGCATCACCGCCTCGCCGTCCCGGGTCAGCATCCCGGGGATGATCGTATGCATCGGCCGCTTGTTCGGCGCGATGACGTTGGGATGACCAGGCTGGAGGCTGAAGCTGAAGCCGCGATTATGCAGCATGATGCCGTCCGGCTCGACGAGAATGCCCGAGCCGAAATTCTGGAAGATCGAATTGATGAAGCTACAGGCATTGCCGTCGCGATCGACGACGCTGACATAGACCGTATCCTTGTGCGCCGGCAGCAGGCTCTCGCCACCGGGCGGCAGTGCTGTCATCGCGCTTCCGTCCCGGATCAAGCCCCGCATCGCGGCGAGATACGGTTCGCTCAACAGCCGGTCCATCGGCATGAAGTTCTGTGACGGATCGCACAGCAGGGCGTCGCGGTCGCGATAGACCAGACGGCCTGCCTCGGCGTGGCGATGTAGGCGCAACGGCGACAGCGGATCGTCCAGCACAGGCATGCCTTCGAGGATCCCCAGCAGCATCAGCACCAGCAGGCCGGAGCCGTTGGGCGGGCACTCCCAGACGTCGTAGCCCTGCCAGCGCCGCGTAATCGGCGCGACGAAATCGACCGCAGCGGGCATGGCGGCGAAGTCTTCTTCGCTGTGCAGACCGCCGCGCGCACGCAGTGTCGCCACGATGCGGGCGGCGATCTCGCCTTCGTAGAACGCCTTGGCCCCCTCGCGGGCCACCCGGCGAAAGGTCTGCGCCAGAGCGGGTTGCCGGAACACGTCGCCGGGCTGCAGCGCCACGCCGCCGCGCAGGAATGACGCGGCCCCGGTCCGCCGCAGTTTGGGTGCTGCCTCGGCCCAGTCGAAGGCGACGCGCGGCGCGACCACGAAGCCGTCCTCGGCCGCACGGATCGCCGGCTGCAGGAGTTCGTCCAGCCCTTTGCGGCCGTGATGGGTCAGCAACATCTCCCAGGCCGCAAGCGCCCCAGGCATCGTCACGCAATGGGCGGATTCCGCGTCCAGCGCCGCCACGCCGAGACGCGCCAGAGCCTCGGCGCTCGCCGCCGCCGGCCCACGGCCGGAGCCGTTGATCGCGACCA
Source organism: uncultured Rhodospirillales bacterium (assembly GCA_903897565.1). GTDB lineage: Bacteria > Pseudomonadota > Alphaproteobacteria > ATCC43930 > CGMCC-115725 > CAIXXC01. Next base: position 3,873 of record CAIUCF010000344.1, read on the forward strand.
CCGGCTGCCCGGCCGGCTTATAGAGACAGAAGCAATCGCCACCGAGCCCCGTCGATTGCGGCTCGATCACGCCGAGCAACGCCACCGCGGCCACCGCGGCATCGAGCGCGTTGCCGCCGGCGCGCAGCACGTCGATCGCGGTCAGGGTCGCCGCCGGCATCGAGGTCGCCGCCATGCCGTTGGTGGCATAGACCGGGCTGCGCCCTGCAAGTTGGAAATCACGCATCTGAAACTCCGGGCAAGGGGCGCGTCACGCGATCCGCAGCGGCGCGCGGCTGTATTCATTGCCGGCATCGACCAGCCGGTTGAGGTAATCGAGAAAACGCGCCTGATCCTCGGGCGGCAGCGGCGCGATCGTGCGGGCATGGGCGCGCTGCACCGCATCGGCCATGCCTTCCAGCACCGCCTCGCCGCGGGCCGTCAGCTTGACCAGATTGCTGCGCTTGTCGGTCGCCTTCTTGCTGCGACGGATCAGGCCCTTGGTCTCGAGGCGACCGATCACATTGGTCAGGGTCGCGCGATCGACGCCGACCTCGTGGCCGAGCCGCGCCTGATCGATCCGCGGCTGCAGCAGCACCACGCTCATGATGCTGTACTGGACCGGCGTGACCCCGAACGCCGCGCATTCCTCGGCAAACAGCGCGAGATGGATCTGGTGCAACCGTCTGATCAGGAAGCCGGGGCGCAGCGACAGAGTCGTCTTGAAAAAATCATGGGCATCTGCGGCGAGCGGTTCCGCGTCGGTGACGGCGTCGGACATAGGCGTTCCTCGTTGCGTGATCGCGCATCCTAGCATCGATCACCGAAAACCACGACCGGCCCGCCTCCCCTTAAGACAGTGCCGCACGTGGCGTCATTGCGCGCAGAAACCGCACCGCGGTTCAACATGAAGATTGGTCCTTGATAATTAGTTAGTATACGTCATAAATAGCGAATTGCTGCGACGCAACAATCCCGCGCCGACACCTAGAAAGAGGCCCATGGAGCTTCAGGTCGATTTGATCCTAAAAGGCGGCCGCATCGTCGATCCCGGGACGGGCTTCGACGGTATCGCCGACCTCGCGATCGCCGATGGGCGGATCGCCGCCATCGCGCGCGAGCTGCCGGCGCCCGCGGGAACGACGGTCATCGACTGCCGGGATAAGATCGTGACGGCCGGGCTGATCGACACCCATGGCCATGTCTACGAGCATGTCACCGGCCGCTTCGGCCTCGCCCCCGACCTCGCCGGCATCCGCAGCGGCGTCACGACGATCGTCGATCAGGGCGGCCCCAGTTGCATGACACTGCCCGGTTTCCGCCATTTCATCGCCGAACCGTCGAAGACCCGGGTGCTGTGCTTCATCTCGGCTTATCTCGTCGGCGGCCTCGAGGGCCATTACTACCCCTCGCTCTACGGCCCCGAGCAGGTCGATGTCGGCCATACCGTGCGCGTTGCCAAGGCCAATCCCGACCTCGTTCGCGGCATCAAGGCGCATGCCGAGATCGGCGGCGCCTCGCGCTGGGGGCTCGACGTGATCAAGCTCGGCAAGCGCATGGCCCGCGAGGCGGGATTGCCGCTCTATATCCATCTCGGCCAGCTCTGGCCGGAAGCGGACGGCGTCGCCATCGACGCCGACGAGCTGGTCCGCGACCTCGTCCCCCTGCTCGATCCCGGCGATATCCTCGCCCATCCCTTCACTCGCCATCCTGGCGGCTTCGTCTCGACCGAGACCGGCGCCGTCCACCCCGTGGTCTGGGCGGCGCTCGACCGCGGCGTCACCGTCGATGTCGGCCACGGCTCGCATTTCAGCTTCGCGATGGCGCGCAAGGTACTCGCCGCCGGGATCAAGCCCCACACGCTCGGCGCCGACATGCACGGCTATAACGTCCGCGTCGGCGCAAGCGACGACCCGGAAGTGGCGGCGAACCCGTTCGCCGGCGTCGCGCCGTTCAGCCTGACCCACGCGATGAGCGAATTGCTGGCACTCGGGCTCAGCCTGTCCGATGTCGTGGCAACCGTGACCTGCAATCCCGCGCGCATGCTCGGCCTTGGGGACAGCATCGGCACGCTTGCCGTCGGCCGAACTGCAGAGATCACGGTGCTCGACCTGCTCGACGGCGCTTTTGCCCTGAGCGACAACAGCGGCGAAACAGTCACGGCCGCGCAGCTGTTGCGGCCAGTGTTCGCGCTGAAAAACGGCGAGCGCTACGCCGCCGACAGCCCGCTGGTGCCGCCCGCCATCGCCGTCGCGGCCTGAGCGCCATGACCCAGGCCGAGCGCGACGCCGCCTACAACAATGCCGCCGCAGTCGCCGACAGCGCCGTGCTGAACCAGGCGCGGATCGCCGCTTCGGCGGCGTTTCGCGCGCGGCCGGGTGCGATGCTGGATTGTCGATACGGCCCCACACCACGCCAGGCCTGGGACTTGTATCCCGCCGCAGATCCCAAGTCACCTTGTCTCGTCTTCGTCCACGGCGGCTATTGGCAGATGAACCGGCGCGAGGATTTCGCGATCATCGCCGAGGGCATGGCTGCCGTCGGCTGGTCGGTCGCCCTGCCCGGCTACAGCCTGGCGCCGGAGGCGCGGCTGGCCGAGATCTTCGGCGAAATCCGTCTCGCGCTCGACTGGCTCGCGGCCGAGGGAACGAACCACGGCATCGCCGGGCCGATCCTGCTCGCCGGCTGGTCGGCCGGCGGCCATCTCGCCGCCTTGGCGCTCGATCATCCCGCCGTCACGGCAGGCCTCGCGCTCGCCGGACTCTACGATCTCGCGCCGCTCCGCGACACCTATCTCAATGCCAAGCTGGGTCTGAGCGACGTCGAGATTGCGACACTCTCCCCGATCCGACTGCCGGCGGTGGCCAAGCCCCTGGCGATCGCTTATGGCTCCGCCGAGCTGCCGGCGCTGGTCGGGCAAAGCCGCGATTTCGCGGCATATCGCCAGGCAGCCGGGGTGCCGACCACCTTGGTTCCGGTGCCCGGCGCCAATCACTTCACCCTGCTTGACGCGCTGCGCCGGCCCGACGGCGCGCTGGTCGCCGTGGCGCGCGACCTGATGGCGACGGCCTGAGATGAAGTTTGATCAGCATACGTCGCTTAGGTCGGCGCGGCGAGGCTGGCATGGCCTTTGCGACGCACAATCCATCTGTACGCTAACGATCTTGAAGGGAGGCCTGGAGTGACCCTGGCGGCGGGCTACGACATCATCGTCTGCGGCGCCGGGACCTCGGGCTGCGTGCTGGCCGGACGTCTCGCCGAGAACCCCGATCTGCGCATCCTGCTGATCGAGGCCGGCGGCAGCGACCACGTCGCCGACGTCACCGATTCCCGCGTCTGGATGTCCAATATCGACAGCGCCCGCGACTGGGGCTTCCGCGCCGCGCCGTCGCCTTCCGTCAATGGCCGCACCCCGCCGCTGCCGATGGGCAAGGTGCTCGGCGGCGGCTCCAGCATCAACGGCCTGATCTGGGCGCGTGGCCACAGGAACGACTTCGAACACTGGGCGGAGGTCACGGGCGATCCCGGCTGGAACTACGAGTCCGCGGTCGCACTCTACAAGGAGCTCGAGGACTGGGACGGTCCAGCCAACGACCGGCTGCGCGGCCGCGGCGGCCCGATCTACCTCACCCTGCCGCGCGACCCGGTCCCGGTCGCCGAAGCCCTCGTCGTCGCTGCAGAAAGTATCGGCATCCCCGGCGTCGCCGATCTCAATGCCGAGGCGATGGAAGGGCCCGGCGCCGCCGGCATCCCCAACCTCACGGTTCGCGGCAGCAACGAGCGCATCTCGATGGCGACCGCCTTCATCCATCCCAAGCTCGGCCAGCCCAACCTGACCGTCATCCTCGGCGCCATGGTGCAGCGCCTCGTGCTCAAGGACACGCGGGTCACCGGAGTCGAAATCCTGTACGAAGGCCGGCGCCATACCGTGAGCGCCGCCCGCGAAGTCGTGCTCAGCCTCGGCGCGATCAACACGCCGAAGGTGCTCATGCTGTCGGGCATCGGCAACGCCCCCGACCTCGCCCGCCATGGCATTACGACGATCGAGCATCTGCCCGGCGTCGGCCAGAACTTCCAGGATCATATCCTGGTCGCCGGCTGCGTCTTCGAGTACCGCCGTCCCGAGCCACCGCGCAACAATTCGGCCGAGTTCACCTTCTTCTGGAAGAGCGACCCGGCACTCGCCGGCCCCGATCTGCAGCCGGTGCTGGAAGAAAAGCCGTTCGGCAGCGAGATCACGGCCAGGCAATACGGACTGCCTGTCGATCCCGCCTCGTGCTGGACCCTGGCGCCCGGCCTGATCCGGCCCGAGAGCCGCGGCCAATTCGAGCTCACCGGCAGCGAGCCCGACGACCCGCTGATCATCCACGCCAATTTCCTCTCGGCGCAGGCCGACGTCACCGCGCTGATCCGCGCGATCGAGCTGTGCCGGGAGCTCGGCAACGCCCCGGCGCTGCGCGATTTCGTCCGCCGAGAGATCATGCCGGGGCCGCTCGCCGGCCCGGAGATGGTCGACTTCCTGCGCAATGCCGCGGGCACATATTTCCACCAGACCTGCACCGCCAAGATGGGCCGCGACGCCGATTCCGTGGTCGATGGCAGCCTCAAGGTCTACGGCATTGAGGGGCTGCGGATCGCCGACGGCTCGGTGATTCCGATGATTTCCAGCGGCAACACCATGGCGCCCTGTGCCCTGATCGGCGCCCGCGCCGCCAAGCTGATCCTGGCCGCCCACCCATGACGCCATCCGCCCCGCCGAGAGGAGAGACCCGATGAACCCCGAAGCCTTCGACCTGATCGACGACGTCTGGAACTACAAGCTGTTCATCGACGGCGCCTGGGTCCGCTCCTCGCGCAACGCCCGCATCGACGATTTCAATCCCGCCGATGGCAGCCTGTTCGCCAGGGTCCATCAGGCCGGCGCGGAAGAGGTCGAGCGCGCCATATCCGCCGCCCATGCGGCCGCGGATTCCTGGGGCCGGATGCTGGTCGGCGAGCGCGAGGCCTTCATGCTGACCTTGCGCGACGTCATCAAGCGGCGCACCCCGGAGATCCGCGACGCCCTGATCGACGAATGCGGCTCCGCCTTCTTCAAGGCGCTGTGGGAGATCGACTACGTCGTCGACCTGCTGCAGAGCGCGGTCGGCGATATCCGCCACCTGTTCGGCGAGACCATGCCGATGTCGATGCCGGGGCAGCTGTCCATGTCGGTGCGCCGTCCGCTCGGCGTGATCGCCGGGATCGCGCCCTTCAACTCGCCGTTCCTGCTGTCGATGAAGAAGATCGTCATGGCGCTCGCCGCCGGCAATACCTTCATCCTCAAGCCGTCGGAGGAGACCCCCGTCTCCGGCCTGATGATCGCTGATCTCTTCGCCGAGGCCGGATTGCCGCCGGGCGTGCTCAACGTGATCCCCGGACAGCGCGAGGATGTCGGCGCCGCGCTGATGGCCGATCCGCGCATCCGCATGGTGACCTTCACCGGCTCCTCCCGCACCGGCCGCCTGCTCGCGGTCGAGGCCGCCCGCAACCTCAAGCGCTTCACCCTGGAGATGGGCGGCAAAAGCCCGCTGATCGTGCTCGGCGACGCCGATCTCGACTACGCCGTCGATGCCGCCGCCTTCGGCATCTTCCTCCACCAGGGCCAGGTCTGCATGGCCAGTTCCAAGGTCATCGTCGAGGCGCCGCTGTTCGACGCCTTCTGCGAGAAATTCGTCGCCAAGACCAAGGGCATCAGGGTCGGCCATCCGCGCGATCCCGAGACCGTGGTCGGCCCGCTGATCCGCCCCTCCCAGATCGCTTTCATCGACGGCCATCTCGAAGACGCCAAGGCCAAGGGCGCCGAGATCATCCTCGGCGGCAGCCATGAGGGCCAGTATTTCGCACCCACGATCCTGACCGGCGTCACGCCGGAGATGCGAATCTACAACGAGGAGAGCTTCGGCCCTGTTGTTTCGATCTTCAAGGTCGCTGATGCCGAGGAAGCGCTCAAGATCGCCAACGATACCGCCTATGGCCTCTCCGCGGCGTTGATCACCAACGATCTGCAGAAAGCCTTCGACCTGTCGATGCGGCTGGAATCCGGCATGGTCCATATCAACGACTGCACCATCTCGGACGAGCCGCATGTGCCGTTCGGCGGCGTCAAGAACAGCGGCTTCGGCCGAGAGGGCGGACGTTATTCGATGGAAGAAATGACGGAAGTGAAATGGGTGACGGTGCAGATGGGCAAGCGGCAATTCCCGTTCTAGCGCCCGCAGCGAAACTGAGCCAACGAGACCCCGAGAGGACCCCATGAGCGTGATCAAATCGACCATCCCGGCGATCGACGGCTGCCAGGACGCAGCATTGCTCAACGACTGGCACGTCGTCGGTTTCATCGAGGATGTCGCCCCCGGCGCCATGCTCCCCGTGACCCTGCTCGGCCGCGATCTCGTCGTCTGGCGCGAAAGCACCGGCGCGGTCCATGTCTGGGAAGACCTGTGCATCCATCGCGGCTCGCGCCTGTCCAAGGGCTGGGTGCGCGACGACAAGATCATCTGCCCTTATCACGGCTGGAACTACGACGGCACCGGGCAATGCGTGCTGATCCCGGCCGCGCCCTCCGAGCCGCCGATGAAGAAGGCCAAG
>CAIUCF010000345.1 GCA_903897565.1 uncultured Rhodospirillales bacterium
CCCGGTGTCGAATCCAGCAAGGCGGGAACCCTGCTGAGTACGCTGGTCGCCTTCAAGCGGCGCTACGACGACAATCTGCCGCTCGAGGACGTGATTCCGGAATTCGTCCGCCGCCGGCCGCAGCGCTACGGCGGGGTGCGCTTGCGTGATCTCTGCGACGAGATGCATGCCTTCTATCGCTCGCGCGGCGTCAGCTCCCTGCAGCGCGCGCAATTCGCGCCCGAACATCTGCCCACCATGGTGATGCCGCCGCACGAGGCGGTGCGGGCATTGACTCGCAACAAGGTCGATTACCTGCCGCTCGACCAGGTCGACGGCCGCATCGCCACCACCCTGTTCGTGGTCTATCCGCCGGGCATCGCCACCATCGTCCCCGGCGAACGGCTTGACGCGCGGGCCAAGCCGATGCTCGACTATCTCAAGATGTTCGAGCGCAGCGCCAATCTCTTCCCCGGCTTCGAGGCCGAGATCCAGGGAATCTTCCGCGAAATCGAGCCCGACGGCTCGACCCGCTTCTACACCTACGTCGCGCGCGAATAGCCATATCGATGGCGATCTCCCCGCAATCCATCATCGTCCGCCCGTCGACCGATCTCGACGTGCCGGCGATGCTGGCGATCTACCTGCACCACATCAGCAAGGGCGTCGGCGATCTCGGCGCCTATCCGATGGCGAAGCTGGAGGCCGAAGATCTCAAGCGTCGGCGCAAGAATCTGCGCAACAGCCGCTTGCCGCATCTCGTCGCCGAAGTCGGCGGCGTGGTTGCCGGCTACGCCTATGTCGTGCCGTTCCGCAAGCGCCCGGCCTATCGCTATACGCTGAAGCACTCGATCTATATCCATCACGAATATCTGAGCGCCGGGATCGGCCGCACCCTGCTGCCGGCGCTGATCGAATCCTGCGCCGCCGCCGGCTTCCGCCAGATCATCGGCTATATCGATAGCGCCAACCAACCTTCGCTCAAGCTTCACGAGGCCTGCGGCTTCGTCCAGGTCGGTTTGCTGCCCTCGGTCGGCTACAAATACGGCCATTGGAGCGACAGCGTCATGATGCAGCGCGCGCTCGGCCCCGGCAGCTCGACGCCGCCCGGCGACTGGGTCGGCCCCACCGAGCCAATGACCTCCGCCGACACCGAGGAGGCGGGGTGAGCGTGGACGATACCGGTCGCGACGACACGATCCCGCTCGCGCGCCCACCGCGCAACGACGTCGCCGCCGCGATCCTGGTCGACGAGAGCGGGCGCTACCTGCTGCAGCTGCGCGATGACATCAAGGGCCTGCCGATGGCCGGACACTGGGGCTGCTTCGGCGGCGCGCTGGAGCCCGGCGAGACGCCCGAGCAGGCGATGCGCCGCGAACTCGTCGAGGAACTCGCCTGGGACGCCCGTGAGATGTATCCGCTCGCCGTCGCGGCGTTTGCCGTCTGGCCGGGCACGCCGGTGCTGCGCAAGCATTTCTTCGTCATCCCGTTCCGCGCGGACGAAGTGCCGGCGATGGTGCTGGGCGAGGGCGCCGATCTCGG
>CAIUCF010000346.1 GCA_903897565.1 uncultured Rhodospirillales bacterium
CCTGCGGTAAAGCCGATCACCGCCATCCCCGCCGCCCGCGCCGCCTGGACACCGAACGGGCTGTCCTCCACGACCAGGCAATGCTCAGGCGCTACGCGGAGCCTTTCGGCCGCGAACAGGAACAGGTCCGGTGCCGGTTTGCCGCGGCTGACCTGTTCGGCGCTGAAGACGCGATCCTCGAAGTGCGGCGCATAACCGGTCAGCCCCAGTGTCAGAGCCAGCCGGCGCAAGGACGAGCTCGAGGCGACGGCGCATCGGCCCTCCATTCGCTTCACCAACTCCCTCATACCATCAATGGCCCGCAATTCCGCGCGGAAGACCTCGTCGAGACGATCGCGCACCCGATCGACATAATCCGCCGGCAGCGGCCTGCCCCAGTCTTCAGCGAGGGCCTCTAGGCTGAAGCGCCTGCTGGTGCCGACGAAGCGTCGCTGGAAGGCGTCGAGGGTGATGGGGTGGCCGATTTCGCCGAGGATTTCCAGTTCGATCCGGCAGGCGATGGCCTCGCTGTCGATCAGCACGCCGTCGCAGTCGAACAGCACCAGGGGCAGGGGGGATCGGCTCATGCCGGCTTTGGCTTTCATGCGACGTCGATGCTACTCTCTGGTGAATAAGTTCAGCGTCGCGGCCGCCCCGCGGACGCCCCTCGAATAGACGGTAGCATGCCCAACCCGATCCGCCTGTTGCCGACGATCCTGGTGAACCGCATCGCCGCCGGCGAGGTTGTGGAGCGCCCGGCCTCGGCGGTCAAGGAATTGGTCGAGAACGCGATCGATGCCGGCGCCACCCGGGTCGACATCACCTTGCACGAGGGCGGCCAGAGCCTGATCGTCGTCGCCGATGACGGCATCGGCATGGATCGCGACGGGCTATGGCTCGCCGTCGATCGCCACTGCACCTCGAAGCTGCCCGATGACGATCTGCTGGCGATCGAGCATCTCGGCTTCCGCGGCGAAGCCCTCCCGTCGATCGGCGCGGTCAGTCGCCTAACCTTGACCAGTCGGGCGCGCGGCAGCGGCGAGGCCTGGAGCCTCACTGTCGATGGCGGCATCAAGCACGATCCGGTGCCGGCAGCCTGGTCGTCGGGCACCCAGGTCGAGGTCCGCGACCTGTTCTATGCCACGCCGGCGCGGCTCAAATTCATGAAGACCGCGCGCACCGAGCGCGACCAGGCCATCGACATGGTCCGCCGGCTGGCGATGGCGCATCCTGCCATCGCGTTCTCGGTCACCGGCGACGAGGGCAGGGTGATGCTGCGGCTCGCGCCCAGCCTCGCGGCCCATGCCGATGGCCGCCGGCTCGACCGGCTGGCGGCGCTGCTCGGCCATGACTTCGCCGACAACGCGCTGCCGATCGACGCGACGCGCGAAGGGATCCGCCTCACCGGTTACGCCGGCCTGCCGACCCTGCACCGGCCCACCGCGCGCGAGCAGTACCTCTTCGTCAATGGCCGCCCGGTGCGCGACAAGCTGGTCGCCGGCGCAGTGCGGGCGGGCTACCAGGATCTGCTGGCAGGCGACCGCCATCCGATGGTGGCACTGTTCGTCGAATGCCCGGGCAAGGAGGTCGACGTCAATGTCCACCCGGCCAAGGCCGAGGTCCGCTTCCGCGACTCCGGCACGGTGCGCGGGCTGATCGTCAGCGCGCTGCGCCATGCACTCGCCAATGCCGGGCATCGCAGCGCCACCACGATCGCCGGCGCCGCACTCGGCGCCTTTTCCGCGCATAGCGGCGCCGGCACTTATCGCTACACCCCGCCCGCCGCGCAAGGTGGACTGCGCGAGCCGATCGCGGCGGCCTATGCGCCGTTTCCCGGAGGTTACGGCCAGGCCCAGCCCAGTCTCGGCCTCGGCCATCTCCCCGAAGCGCCCGCCATGCCCGCGGCGGAAGCAATCCCGCCCGAGCAGTTTCCGCTCGGTGCCGCGCGGGCGCAGCTCCACGGCACCTATATCGTCGCCGAAACCGCCGACGGCCTCGTCATCGTCGACCAGCACGCCGCTCATGAACGCCTCGTCCATGAACGCATGAAGGCGGCCCTCGCCGAGGGTGGCGTCAAGCGCCAGACCCTGTTGCTGCCAGAGATCGTCGAACTCGACGAGGCCTTGGCCAATGGGCTGGTCGAGCGCGCGGGGGAACTCGCCGAACTCGGCCTGATCCTCGAAGGCTTCGGCGGCGGCGCCGTCATCGTCCGTGAAACCCCGGCCCTGCTCGGCGACAGCGATATCCGCGGCCTGGTCCGCGATCTCGCCGAGGAAATCGCCGAACTCGGCGCCGCCCTGTCGCTGAAAGAGAAGCTCGAAGACATCTCCGGCACTATGGCCTGCCACGGCTCCGTCCGCGCCGGCCGCCGGCTCTCGGCCCCGGAGATGAACGCGCTACTGCGCCAGATGGAGGCAACGCCGCATAGCGGCCAGTGCAACCACGGCCGCCCGACTTACGTCGAGCTGAAGCGGGCGGATATCGAGCGGCTGTTCGGGCGGCGGTGACGACGTTACTTCGTCATTGACGGATATCAGGTCGCGCATGATAGCGCTGAGATGCTCTTCGAATGGGATGAAGCTAAGAGTATCCGCGACGCCGTCGAGCGAGGCCTCCCATTCGAGATCGCTGTTGCCTTGTTCGATGATGTGACGTTGTAAGTGGAAGACACCCGGCAGGATTA
>CAIUCF010000347.1 GCA_903897565.1 uncultured Rhodospirillales bacterium
CTGCGCTGGTCGGGCGGCAGCGCCATCATCGCCCCCGCCATCCCGGCATCGCCACCCGGCGCCGCCGCGACCGGTGGCGGTGCGGGCTGCGCGGGCTGCTCGATATCCTTGATGGTCTGGTCGATCTCACCGCGCCAGGGCGAGTTGGCGGGTGCATCCTGCTGGATACGGCGCCAATCCGCGATCGCTCCGGCGCGATCGCCGGCCTGTTCCCGGGCCATCGCGAGATAGAAGCGGGCGCGATAGGCATGGGAGTCGCGGGCGACGGCGCGGTGCAGGACCTCCTGGGCTTCCGCCGTGACCTGACCTTGCGCCTCCATCACCAGCAGTTCGCCGTAGTTCTCGAGGACCTGGTAGTCGCCGTGGCTGATGGCGATGGCCTTCGCCCAAGCGGCGCGGGCACCCTTCCAGTCCTGGGCATTGGCATTGGTCCGCGCGAGCAGCACCCAGCCTTCCACACTGTTGGGATCCTTGGCGAGCCGCGCCATCAGCGCGTTTCGGACCTTGGCGATATCGAGGCTGCCGTCGTCGCTCTCGATCGAGCGCTCGATGCCACGCGATGCGAAGGGGCGGTCGGGCGCGCCCGGGGCGCCGAGGGCAACGTAGAGGGTGATTGCAGCGGCCGGCACGATCAGGATCAGCGCGGTGGCGAGCCCCGGCGCCGGACGGAATGGGTCGGTAGAAGAACTTGCCGCGGATTCCGCGGCAGCCTTCGCCTTGGGCGATGATGCGAGCAAGCGGCGCTCGACCTCGATGCGAATCGCCTTGGCCTCGGCTGCGGACACGACGCCGCGCTGCAGGTCTCGCTCGACTTCGGCAAGCTGGTCGCGGTAGATAGCCTGGTCATAGGCGGCGCGGGGCTGCTCCGAGCCGGCGCGGCGCATCAAGGGGCGAATCAGCAGCAACAGCACGACGGCCGTCATGCCGCCGAAAATAAACCATACGCTCATGAGGGTTCCGGCTCCGGTTTCAGGAGCGTTTGCAGTTGGCGGGCCTCGTCCTCGCTGAGCGGCGCGGGCGGCGGCGGTTCGCGGCGGTACCGCGTCATCAGCCCGATGACGACACCGCCGAGCAGCAGGACGGCGAAGGGGCCGAACCAGAGCACCCAGGTCGCGGAATCGACCGGCGGCTTAAGCAGGACGAAATCGCCATAGCGCGCCCGCATATAGGTCAGGACCTGTTGGTCGCTGTCGCCGGCGGTCAGGCGCTGGCGCACGATCACGCGCAGGTCATGCGCGAGATCGGCATTGGAATCGTCGATGCTCTCGTTCTGGCAAACCATGCAGCGCAATTCCTTGCTCAGGGCGCGCGCACGCGCCTCGAGACCGGGATCGCTCAGGCGTTCATCGGGATTGACGGCCCAGGCCGGTGCGGCCGTCACGAACAGCAGCGCGAGCAGCGCGACGGGCCTCAGTCGGAAGCGTCTCATGGTTGGCGCTGCAAGGCGGCGAGCCGCGGCAAGATCTCGCTCTGCAGGTTTTCCGGAGTCAACGCCCCGGGCAGGCGGTAGCGGATCGAGCCCTTGGCATCGACGATATAGGTCTCCGGCACGCCGTAGAGACCGAAATCGATCGCCGTCCGTCCGGCGGCGTCGACGGCGACCCGCTGGTAGGGATTGCCCAGGGCCTCGAGGAATTTCCTGCCGGCTGCCGGGTTGTCCTTGTAGTCGATGCCAAAGATCGCGACGTCGCCACTGGCGGCGAGGCCGGCGAGCACCGGCGCCTCCTCGCGACACGGCGCACACCAGGAGGCGAAGAAATTGACCAGCACCGGCTTGCCCTTGAGATCTGCCTGCGCCAGGCCGGGGTGGTCCGCCAGCAACGGCGGCAGGTCGAAGCTCGGTGCCGGCTTGTCGATCAGCGCCGAGGGCAGAATCGCCGGATTCTTCGTCAAGCCCAGTCCGAAAACGATGAACAGCCCGATGAAGCAAGCGATCGGGATGAGATAGAACGGTCGCGCGCCGGGCGGGAATGGTCTTCCCGGCGGGACATGGTCATGCAGCTGCATGGCTTTTCCCTGACGCGACGACGGGGCGCCGCACCGGTGCGCCGATGCGCAGGCGCCGATCGCTCAGCGAAACCGCGCCCCCTGCCGCCATGATCAGGAAGCCGTACCAGATCCACGGCGCCAGCGGATGCCAGTAGATACGCACGATCCAGCCGCCCTGCGGCTGCGGATCACCCACCACGACATACCAGTTGGCCAGATGATTGGTGTGGATCGCGACCTTGGCCAGGGTCATCTGCTGCAACGAGTAGGTCCGGCGCGACGGTGTCAGCACCGTGAATGGGCGGGCGCCGCCGTCGCTCACCGAGAACTGCGCCTGCATCCCCTTCCAGTTGGAGCCGCTGACCGGTGCGGTGCTGTCGAAATGCCAGATATCGCCGGCCACCACGACCTGATCGCCGGGCTTCATGACCTGAATCCCCTCGGCGCTCCAACCGGTCGAGACCGTCATGCCGGCAAGCGTGATGGCGACGCCGGCATGGGCGATCGTCATGCCCCAGGACGCCCGCGGCAATGCGCCGAGCCGGCGCAGGGTATCGCTGAAGGGACCCTGAAACAGCCGCACGCGACCAGCCAGATCCTGCATGGTGCCGAGAAACACCCAGGCCGCCAGACCGATGCCGATCGATGCCAGGGCCGACTTGCCGCCCGCCATCAGGCTCGTCCCGACCATGATCGCGACACTGACCCCGAACGGCACACGCAGGCGTGCCGCGATGCCCGGCAGGTCGCCGCGCTTCCAGGTCAGCAGCGGACCTGCCGCCATCGCCACCAGCAACGGCACCATCAGCGGTACGAAGGTCGCCATGTAATAGGGCGCGCCGACCGAGACCTTGGGGCCGTTGATCGCATCGAGAAACAGCGGATAGAGCGTGCCCAGGAACACCGTGACCGTCGCGGTCGCGAGCAGCAGGTTGTTCAGGACCAGGGCGCCCTCGCGCGACACCGGCGCGAACTGTCCCGTCGGCGTCAGGATCGGCGCCCGGATCGCGTAGAGCACGAGTGAGCCGCCGATCACGAGGCCGAGCAACAGCAGGATGAAGGCGCCGCGCTCCGGATCGCTGGCGAAGGCGTGCACCGATGTCAGCACGCCGGAGCGCACCAGGAAGGTCCCGACCAAGGATAGCGCGAAGGTCAGCAGCGCCAGGAAAATCGTCCAGCTCTTCAAGGTATCGCGCTTCTCGACCACGATGGCGGAATGGAGGAGAGCGGTACCCGAGAGCCACGGCATGAAGCTGGCATTCTCGACCGGATCCCAGGCCCACCAGCCGCCCCAGCCGAGTTCGTAATAGGCCCAGAAGCTGCCCAGGCAGATCCCCGCGGTCAAGGCGCACCACGCCAGCAAGGTCCAGGGCCGGACCCAGCGCGCCCAGGCCGGATCGACCCTGCCCTCGAGCAGCGCAGCGACGGCGAAGCTGAAGGCCATCGAGAAGCCGACATAGCCGAGATAGAGGAAGGGCGGATGGAAGGCGAGGCCCGGATCCTGGAGCACGGGATTCATCCCCTGCCCGTCCGGCGGCGCCGGCGAAATCCGCAGGAAGGGATTCGAGGTCAACAGGATGAAGAGGATGAAGCCGACCCCGATCATCGCATGCACGGAGAGCACCCGCGCCCGAAACGCCGGCGGCAGGCCCGCGCCGAACAGCGCCACGGCGGCGCCGTAGATCGTCAGGATCAGGACCCAGAGCAGCATCGAGCCCTCATGGTTCCCCCAGAGCCCGGAGATCTTGTACATCATCGGCTTAGTCGAATGGGAGTTCTCGGCGACGGTCAGGACCGAGAAATCCGAGGTGATGTAGGCGTTCAGCAACGCCGCGAACGAGATCGCGACCAGCACGAACTGCATCAGCGCCGCCGGCTCGGCGACGTCCATCAGCACCCGGCGTCCGGTCGTCGCCCCCCAGAGCGGGATCACCACCTGGACCAATGCCACCATAAGGGCGAGGACGAGGGCGAAATGCCCGGCTTCGATGATCACAGCGATTTTCCTCCCGGCAGCGCCGCTGCGGCATTTGCCGAAGCCGCCTCGTTCTCGCGCCACTGGCCGGATTTCTTCAGCGCGGCGACGACTTCCGGCGGCATGTATTTCTCGTCGTGCTTGGCCAGTATCTGCGACGCGACGAGGGCGCCGCTTTGATCCAGCGCACCCTCGGCGACGACGCCCTGGCCCTCGCGGAACAGATCGGGCAGCACCCCGGTATAGGCGACGTTGAGATCGAACTTGCCGTCGGTGACCTTGAAGACGATCCCCGGGCCGCCGCCGACGCGCTTCACCGAGCCCATCTCGACGAGGCCACCGATCCGAATCATGCGGCCCGCCACCGGCGGCTTCTTCGCCACTTCGCTCGGGCTATAGAAGAACACGAGGTCCTGGTTAAAGGCGTTGAGCACCAGGCCGGTCGCCACGGCGAGGCAGACCATGCCAACGACGACCATATAAAGACGGCGGCGCTTACGAGTCATCGTCTTATCCCCTGCCCCGCGGCTGTTCCTGCTGCAACCGCTGCAACTCGCGGCGTGCCGCGCGCGCCGAGAGGATCGACGCCAGCGCCAGCCCGCCGAGGATCACGACGGCAAGGCCGTAGGCCGGCCAGACATAGGCGGCGTAGCCACCCATCGCAATCCAGTGAGCGAAACCTGCCGGCATCTGCATTCAGCCCCTATCCACGCCGGACGCGGCGGCGGCGCGTTGGCGCAGCGTGTCGATCTTGGCCCGGACCAACGCCGTCCGCGTCCGCAGGATCCACAGCGCCAGGAAAATGAACTGGAACGCCAGGGCCATGATCAGCAAGGGATGCAGGATGCTGGGATCGATCGTCGGTCCGCCCATGCGAACGATGCTGGCCGGCTGATGCAACGTGTTCCACCAGTTCACCGAAAAATGGATGATCGGGAGATTGATCACCCCGACGAGCGACAGAATAGCCGCAGCGCGGGCGCCGCGCTCGGGATCGTCGAAGGCATTGGCGAGCGCGATATAGCCGAGATAGAGGAAGAACAGGATCAACACCGAGGTCAGCCGCGCATCCCACACCCACCACGTCCCCCACATCGGCGCGCCCCACAGCGAGCCGGTGACGAGACAGAGCAGGGTGAAGCCGGCGCCGAGGGGGGCCGCGGCCTGGGCCGCGACATCGGCGAGAGGATGGCGCCATATGAGGGCCGCAGCACTGGCCACCGCCATGCAGGCGTAGCACATCATCCCCATCATCGCCGCGGGGACATGGATGAACATGATCCGCACCGTCTCGCCCTGCTGATAGTCGGGCGGCGCACGGAACGCCATCACCAGCCCGATCGCCAGGCTCGCCACCGCGGCCGCCGATAGCCATGGCAGCACGACATCCGTCAGCCGCATGAAGCGGGCCGGATTGGCGAAGCGATGGAGATTGAAGGTCGTGGCCATGGAGGCGGGTTCTATCCCATATCTCGGTCTTATTCGAGGGCTTGCCGCAGCCCCGCCGCCGCGGCGAACGGACACAGCGGCAATGCGGCCGCGAGCATGCCCGCAAGTAACAGAAATTGGGCTTGTGACTCCCGGCCGGCAAGGACTGCGTCAGCCCCTGCGACACCAAAGATCAAGACCGGTATCTCGAGCGGCAGGACGAGCAGCGACAGCAGGACTCCGCCACGGCGTGCCCCCAAGGTCAGCGCCGCTCCGACCCCCCCGATCAGGCTCAGGATCGGGGTGCCGAGCAGCAGCGACAGCAGCAGCATCGGCAGTTCGTGCAAATCGAGATTGAGCAGCACCGCCACGGGGATCGTCGCAAGGATCAGAGGGACACCGGTCACCAGCCAATGCGCCAGGCACTTCGCCAGCACGACCAGTTCCAGCGGCAGAGCCGATAGCGCCAGCTGCTCGAGCGTACCATCCTCCCAATCGGTCTGAAACAGCCGGTCGAGTGCCAGCAGCGCCGCAAGCAGCGCGGTCACCCAGATGATGCCGGCCGCGACGCGGGCGAGCAGCTGCGGCTCGGGACCGATGCCGAAGGGGAACAGGCTGGCGGCGAGCACGAAGAACAGCACGGCCATCAACCCGTCCCCGCCCTGGCGGAAGGCGAGCCGCAGATCGCGATGCACGAGCGCGACGAAAGCGTTCACGAGGCCAGGCTCATGCTGCCCACCAGTCCTGATCGCCCGTCTCCACCGCCGGATAGTCGGCGAGCGAGAGCGTCCGGGCGTCGGCCAGACCAAGATCCTGATGCGTCGACAGCACCACCATGCCGCCGCGTTCGCGATGCTCGGCGATCATCCCCGCCAGACTCGCGATCGACGCCGTGTCGAGCCCGACAGAGGGCTCGTCGAGCAGCCAGAGCGGCCGGTCATAGGCGGCGAGCCTGGCAAGCGCCAGCCGGCGTTTTTGCCCCGCAGACAGAAAACGACACGGGGTCTCGCGCAGGCGCTCGAGGCCGACCGCCGCCAATGCCGCGTCGACCCGACCGGGCGTCGCGGCAGCACCCGCAAGGGCGATCCAGAACGCCAGCAATTCACCGACCCTTAGGGCCGGCTTCACCGCGTCGGCATGGCCGAGAATCTGGATGCGCCCGCGATATTCGTCGAGATCCGCGCGGATATCGCCGTCATCCCAGGCGATGATCCCGGCGGTCGGACGGCCGAAGCCGGCGAGCAGACGCAGCAGCGAGGATTTCCCCGAGCCATTGGGGCCGACGAGGACCAGGGCGTCACCGGGTTCAAGCGCGAAACCGACGCCCTGGAACAGTCGACGGCCGCCGCGTGAGGCGGCGAGCCCCGCCGCCGAGAACAGGGCCATCAGCGATGCTTCTTCGTGATCATGCTCGGGTGGATAGCACCGCCGCGGCCATGTGTGAATGCTCCGCCGCTTGTCAGGCGTTTTTGCCACGGACCAGCCGGGCGAAACGCCGCACGGCTTCGGCGAGTTCGCTCGCATCGAGACTGCCGAAGCCGAGGCGCACCGCCTGAACCGGCTGTGCCGAGGCCGCGAAGCTCTGCCCCGGGAGGAATCGCAGCCCTTCGGCACCCGCCTTGTCGGCGAGCGCCGCGAGGTCGATGCCATCGTTGAATTGCACCCAGAGCGCAAGCCCGCCCTCGGGCAGCGTGAAGCTCACGAGATCGCCGAAGGCCTTGAGCAGCAGGTCGCCGAGCAATTCGCGGCGTTCGGCATAGACCCGCATCACCCGTCGGGTATGGCGCTTGATGGCACCCGACTCCATCAAATCGGCGACCGCCGTCTCGGTCGCCGGATCGCCCTGACGGTCGATGATCGTGATCTCGGCGGCCGCGCGATCGACGACGGGCACGGGAGCCGCGATATAGCCGATCCGCAGGCTGGGACTCAGCAGTTTCGACATGGATCCGATATAGATCACCTTGCCACCACGATCGGCGCTGGCGAGCGGCAGCATCGGGCGATGCACGAAATGGAACTCGTGATCGTAATCATCCTCGACGATCGCGAAGCCGAATTGCTCCGCCAGAGCCATCAGTCGTAACCGGCGTTCCGGCTTCATCAGCACGGTCGTCGGAAACTGGTGATGGGGCGTGACATAGACGGCGCGCACGCGCTGCCGTCGGCACAGCTTCTCCAACTCGTCGACCCGCATGCCATGCCCGTCGAGGCCGACGGCCGCCACCTCGGCCCCGGTGGCGCGAAACGCCTCACGGGCCGGTGGATAGCTCAGCTCCTCGACGGCGACCGTATCGCCGGGGCCGACCAGGATCCGCGCTGCGAGATAGATACCCATCTGGCTGCCGCGGACCAGGCAGATGTTCTCAGGGGTCGTCGTCAGCCCGCGATCGGCGTTCAGCATCGTCGAGACGGCTTCACGTAAGGCCAGGCTGCCGCGGGGATCGCCATAGCCCAGCCGGTTGCGCCGCGAGGCGAGGCCGAGACCGCTGCGATAGGCCCGCGCCAGCTCGTCGACGGGAATGAGGCGCGTATCGGGCGCACCGTCGTCGAAGGTCAGCACGCCATCGCTGGCGAATACCAACGACAGCCCGGGGCCGGTGCCGCGAAGGCGGAAATCGGGCCGGTCCGGCATGCCGGCCTTGCCGCCATTGCGATTCTCCAACCTGCCGATATCGGGGAGCTCGGCCGAGACGAAGGTACCGCGCGTGCGTTCCGGCACCAGCCAGCCCTGTGCGGTCAGCTCGTCATAGGCCTCGACGACGGTCTTGCGGTTGACCCCCAGGCTCTCCGCGAGTTCACGCGTGCCGGGCAGTGCGGCACCGGGCTTGATCCGGCCACGGCGGATTTCCTCGAGAATCGCCTGGCAAATCTGGAGATAGATCGCGGTCTGCGCCGAGCGGACCACCCGGATGTTGAGATCCCATGGCCGTAACATTCTGGCCCCCTCCGCCATCAATCGCCTCGTCTCGACTGGACCAGTCACCATTTCAGAACTGGCGGTGTCAGCTAGTCCAACTCGATCATACGATCATTTTCGATAACCGGAAGATCCCAGGTTAAACCGGGGCGGAAGGTCGGTGCGTTGAAGTCATTCCGATATCTTTTGAGGAGTAACAGACAATGGCAGAAGTTCAACTCAAGGCGAACTGCTTAGGTTTTACCGAGTTACTCGCCCAGGCCATAGCATTGATATCCCCCACGATGACCGCAGCGCTCATCATCCCGGTGATGTACGCGAATACCGGTGACTGGAGTTGGCTATCTTACGCCCTCGGCACGGTTATGCTGCTGTTCGTGGCAATGAACCTGAATCAGTTTGCGCGGCGATCAACCTCCGCGGGGTCGATGTATGCTTATACCTGCCGCGGTCTCGGACTGACGGCAGGCGGCATCGCCGGTTGGTCGCTGATCTGGGCCTATCTCGGCATCTCCATGGCCGGGGTCACCGGCTTCTCGATCTTCTCCGAGAAGCTTCTGGAGATGGTGGGCTTGAGCGCGCCGCCGATCGTACGCTTCGCCTTCTGTGTCGCGATTGCCTGGTACTGCGCCTGGAAGAATGTCCAGCTCTCGGCGCTGATGATGCTGATCCTCGAGGGTGCTTCGATGGCGCTGATCACCGTCTTGTGCCTGATCACCTTGGGCCAGCACGGCTTTGCCGTCGACACCGCGCAGTTCAGCGGCAAACTGCCGATGTCGAGCCTGGGTCTCGGCGTCGTCGTCGCGATCTTCAGCCTCGTCGGCTTCGAATGCGCGACCGCGTTCGGCGATGAGGCCAAGAACCCGCTGAAGACGATCCCGCGGGCCGTGTCTCTCAGCCTGGTGGTCTCGGGCGTGTTCTTCGTCTTCGTCACCTACACCATGGTCCAGGCGACGCGGGGACATACGCCGTCGCTCGATCAGCTGGACGCACCGCTCAACGTCATGGCGACGCTTGCCCACATGCCGATCCTCCAGGCGCCGCTCTCCGCCGCCGCGATGGTCAGCTTCTTCGCCCTCTGCCTGTCCTGCCTCAATGCCGGCGGCCGCGTAATCTTCGCGATGGGCCGCTACGGCTTGTTCCACGCCTCCACCGCGACCGCTCATGCCGCCAATGAGACGCCGCATGTCGGAGTCAGCATCATGGCCGTCATCGTCATGCTGGTGCCGAGCGTGCTGGTCCTCAAGGGCTTCGGGCCGCTCGACATCTTTGGTTATGTCGGCACCCTCGCCGCGTTCGGCTTCCTCGTCCCCTACGCGCTGATCACAGTCGCGGCGCCGGTCTATCTGAAGAAGCTGGGCCAGTGCACGCCGAAGGATATCGTCGTCTGCGCGGCATCCTTGATCCTGCTCGTCATCCCGACCGTCGGCAGCGTCTATCCGGTGCCGGCGCCGCCGGTGAACATGTTCCCCTATATGTTCCTGGCCTACCTCGCCGTCGGCGTCGTCTGGATCGTGTCGTTCTATCGTCGCAAGCCCTGGATCGGCAACGAGACCCGGCATGATCTCGACTTGATCCATGCCCGTCACCAGGGCGTCTGAAGACCATTTCGCCAGGAAATCCGGCCATGTCCGCCATCGCCAAGACTGATGAGTGCTTCGTCCCCGAGCAGGACGCGGTCCCCATCACGATCAAGGTCACCGATCGAGAGGGCGGACAGGTCCGGGTCACGGCAGCGGCAGGACTTTCGCTGCAGATGGCGATCCGTCAGGCGGGATTGCCGATCCGCAGCGTCTGCGGCGGCAGGAAGGCTTGCGGTACCTGTCGGGTACGGATCGCCCCTGATTGGTTCGCCCGATTGCAGCCGGCCGATCAAGTCGAGATCAACCTGCTGAACTGCCTCAAGGGTCGCGGCGAGAGCGATCGGCTCTCCTGCCAAATC
Organism: uncultured Rhodospirillales bacterium; assembly: GCA_903897565.1. Lineage (GTDB taxonomy): Bacteria > Pseudomonadota > Alphaproteobacteria > ATCC43930 > CGMCC-115725 > CAIXXC01. Next base: position 10,255 of record CAIUCF010000347.1, read on the forward strand.
CGGATCACTGCCGGCCTCGATGGGCTGGCAGTCACCCTGGATCGCTGATGTTCACTTTTCCCCAAAAAGGATGACTCTCATGGACACACTCGATACCCCCAATCTCGAAGCCGTCGGCGACGCCTTCACCGAAGAAAAGATGCTGTTCGTGCGCGATCGCACCCGTACCGCGATCCACGAGATCGCGGCCAAGGTCAAACCGGGCATGGTCGAAGAAGACGCCGTCGCCATGGCAAAGGATCTGCTGGCGTCGAAGGGCATGCTGCGCGGCTGGCACGACGTCTACGTCCGCTTCGGCACCAATACCACCAAGACCTTCGGCGCCGAATCCGATCCCGGCATCGTGCTCGGCGATGACGATATCTTCTTCATCGATATCGGCCCGGTCTGGGAGGATTGGGAGGGTGACGGCGGCGACAGCTTTCTGACGGGTAGCGACCCGGAGATGGCCAAATGCGCCGCGGATGCCCGCAGCCTGTTTCATATCGTCCGCAAGAAATGGAGCGCCGAAGGCGTCTCCGGCCGTGCCCTCTATGAGTTCGCCATCGCCGAGGCCGCGGCGATAGGTTGGGAACTCAACATGGATCTCTCGGGGCACCGCATCTCGGACTTTCCGCATGAGGCGGTCTATCCCGGGCCGTTGGCGGAAATCGATTTCCACCCCAAGCCGCTGCTCTGGGTGCTCGAGATCCATATCCGCCACCCGAGCCGGCCGTTCGGCGCGTTCTTCGAGGATATGCTGCTTCCCGACAGTTTCTTCGCCTGAACGCTGACGCGCTCGCGTCAACAAAAAAGGCCGCCGTTCTCCGGAGCGGCGGCCTTTTCCTCGTCTATCAGCTCAGCGCAGCGCCGACAACGTCCCGTCATCGGCAAGCAGATACAGCGTCTTCCCGGCGACGATCGGCGTCAGGAAGATCGGGCTCGACAACGCGATCTTGCCGAGCGGCAGGCCGGTATAGGGTGACACGGCCCAGGCCTCGCTGTTCGAGGCCACCGCGATCAGACGATCGCCGGCGAGCGTCGGCCCGCTCCACACGATCGGCTTGCTCTTGCGGTCGGTCATATCCTCGCGTTGATCGAGCTGGGTAATCCAGCGCACCCGCCCTTCATTGCGGGTCAGGCACAGTAGCGCGCCGTTGCTGGACAGCACATAGAGATAGTCGCCCGCGATCCAGGGCTGCGACGTGCCGCCGATGTCCTGGCTCCAGGCCCGCTCTCCAGTACGGAGGTCGATCGCGAGCATCTCACCGCTGTGGCCGACCACGAACACCATGCCGTGGTCGATGACCGGCGCGCCATGGATATCGGCCAGGGTCGACATGGCATCGAAATGCCTGGTCACCGTCAGATTGTCGCTCCACAGCGCCAGGCCGTTCTGCACGCGCAAGGCAACGATATCGCCCGAGGGGAATGGTGCGACCACGACGTCGCCCGAGACGGCAGGGCTGGCATTGCCGGCCAGCACCGCCGGCTCCGCAATGTCGGTATACCGCCACAGCTCATGGCCATCCTTGGTCGAAAGCGCGAGCAATTGCGCATCGGTCGTTACGACATAGATCTGGCCATCCGCGACCGTCGGCGCCGAATGGATGGGCGCCGGCATGGCGACCCGCCAGAGCTGATGGCCATCCTTGGCGTCAAGGGCGAGAAGTTCGCTATAGCCGGTCGCGACATAGACCACGCCGCCGTCGACGCCGATGCCGCCGCCCCAGGCGCGGCTATGGTCGCCCTTCGGCGAGATATCGGTCTGCCACAGCTGATGGCCGTCATCCGGGCTGAAGGCGCTGACCAGCTTGCGCGCATCCATCGTGAACACGGCGCCGTTCGCGTATACCGGCGAGGCCAGCAAAGCGCCGCGACGCGACGCGCCGTCGCCGACCGAGGCCGTCCAGGCCTCCTTCAGGGAATCTCCGAGCGCGGGGTGGCCGATATTATGCCCGAGATTGCCGCCGGCAAACGGCCATTCGTCGTTTGGGGTCGGACGCGGCAGGCTCACGGCCACGTCGGCGATGGTGAGATCCGGTTCGAGCTGCTTGTCGAGCTCCAGGACCGAAATCCGGGTTCCCGGCAGCGGCGCTGCCTTTTTCGACCCGGAACAACCTGACAGGATGAGCGCGGTGGCAAGGATGATGGAGGCGGAACGCAAGAAGGACACCGGCAATGTTTCCTAATTCTGCAAGTCGGTAATGATCTCGGCAGCCCGGGCGCGCTGGCTCTGCGGCGCTCCCAGATCATCGGCGAGTGACTGATAGCGCTTGATGGCGCTCGCCTTGTCGCCGGCGCGAAGATCGGCCAGAGCCATCACTTCGGTGGCAAGATAGTGCCAGGGATTGTCGGGGCTCATCAACGGCACGAGGCTGCCCCCGATAATCTCGCGGGGTATCGTGTCGACGCCGTACAAGCCCCAGAGCACCGAGGCGAGGCCGCGATAGCTCTGGTCGACTGAACCGTCATCGGCGATGGCGCGCAACGCCGACAGCCCGCTCGCATTGCTTTTGCTCTGGGCCTGCAGCGCCGCCGCCTCGATCCGGGCAATCAGCTGATACCCGCCATGACCCGAAGCTGCGAGGACCTGGAGATCCGTGATCGCGGCGTCGCTGGGACCGGCCTGGGCCGATGCGAGGGCCGCGGTGAAGCGCGCGGCATCGGCATCGCGCAGCCGCGTCTGCCACGACTGCCAGCCGACGAACAACCCGGTTCCGACGATGATCAGGCCGATCCCGATCCCGAGCAGATACCCGTACTTCTGCCACAGCCGCAGCATGCGGTCGCGACGTAAGTCTTCGTCGATTTCACGAAACAGGTCGGCCAAGGGAAACGCTCCGGAACAATCGCTTGTGAGTCTTTACGCTGAATTCGGCGCGACCATAGCCGGTCACGCGCCGCGACGCAAATCCGCCACACGATCCGGGTGGGTGTTTTATGCCGTCGCGTGCGGCTCGGGCGACGCTAGGACGCCGAAGCCGTCCCGCTACCCGTCGCCACCAGCACGGCAATCGTATCGGTCAGCACCTGCGCCTGCGCGCGGACGAGGCCGAGACGGGCCTGCTGATACTCGCGCTGGGCGTCCAGCACCTGGAGAATCGAGCTCTGACCGGCGCGATAGCTCTCTCGCGCCAGGGCCAGGCTATTGTTGGCGGCGTCGAGCGCGGTCGTCTGCGCCATGCGTTCCTGGGCGTCGTGATCGAGCGCCGCAAGACTATCCGCGACCTGACCGAACGCCGCGAGAATCGTCTGTCTATAGGTGTCGAGCGAGGCGTTGAAGAGATCGATGGCGGCGCGGCGCTTGGCCCGCAAGGTCCCGCCGTTGAAGATGGGCGCAAACAGCCCTGCCCCCACGTTCCAGCCGCTGCTGGCGCCCGAGAAGAACAGGTTAGGCTTGGTCGCACCTTGGGCGATCGATGCCGTGAGGTTGATGCTCGGATAGAGCTGCGCCGTGGCGACGCCGATATCGGCGTTGGCAGCGTGCAGCGCCGCCTCGGCGGCGAGGATATCCGGTCGCCGATGGACCAGCGCCGACGGCACCGCCAGCGGCAGCGGCTCGGGCAGGAAAAACTCACCGAGGTCGAAATCCGGCGGCGACCAATCGCCCGGCGCCTTGCCGACGAAGATCGCCAACGCGTGGCGCGCCAGGCTCAACTGCTGGCGGACCGGCGGCAACAGCGTCTCGTCATTCGCCAACTGGCTGGCGGCGCTCAGCACCTCGACCCGAGTCCCGGTTCCCGCCGCCTGCGCCGTCCGCACCAGATCGAGGTTGCGATGGTCGTTGGCGACGATGTCATCGAGCGCCGCGAGCTGCGCCCGCGCGGCCGCGATCGTGGCGGCGGCGGTTGCGACCTGCCCGGCGAGCACGAGATGGGCGGCGGCCAGTTGCTGACGATCGACCTCCAGCTGCGCCGCCTGCCCCTCGATCCGACGCCGCGTGCCGCCGAAGACGTCGAGCGCGTAGCTCACCGAGGGCCCGAGCGAATAGAAGTTGAGCACCGGGTTCTGACCCTGAAACCCGAAGCTCGCCAGGTTGATCTTGTTGCGCCCAACGCCGCCGGAGACCGAGACCTGCGGATATAAGGCCCCGGAAGCTGCCGCGACATCTTCCTGCCCGGCGGCGAGTCGCGCACCGGCGGCGGCGATCGAGGGATTCTCGGCGACCGCCTGATCGATCAGCGCGTCGAGCCGGTCGGAGCGGAACAATGTCCACCAGGCGGCAATGGGGGTCGTGCCGGCAGCGCCCTTGTCGCTCCGCTCGACCGGCGGCAGGTACTGCGCCGGCGTCGCCGGCTTCGGCGGCACGAAATCGGGCCCGACGGTGCAGGCGGCGAGCGCCAGCACCCCGAGAATCGGATAAAATCTCAAAACCGCTCCCTGCATGACGAGATCATCGCAGCGCTAATCGGCGATGACGAGGTTTTGTGTCGTTGCCGGCCGGCGCAGCAGCATCACGAAAGGGATCGCGACGACCGCCAACAGGGCGACCAGGCGGAAATTGTCGAGATAGGCGAGCATGGCCGCCTGGCGGCTGACCTCGAAATCGAAATTGGCGATCCCCGATGCCGTGAAGCCGAACCGTGACGCGACGAAGGGTGGCTGGGCAAAGACATTGTCGGGGCGGATGTATTGCGCCAGCTGGTTATGCAGCACCTGCTTCTGCTCGGTAAACCGCGCCTCCGCCACGGCGATCGCCAGACTCGTTCCGAACATGCGCAGGAGGGAATACAAGGTCGCGCCCTCGGTGCGGAGATGCGGCGGTAGGGTCGAGAAGGCGACCGCGGTCAGGGAGCCGAAGATCAGTCCCGTCCCCAGACCCTGGATCAAGCCGCTGGTGATGATCGGCCAAAGGTCGACGCCGAGCGAGAATACGGTCATCTGCCACGTGCCGTAGGCGATCAGCACGAACCCGACGATGACGATGTGGCGGACGTCAAAGCGGTGCAGGCGGCCCGAGATGAGCGCGCCGCACATCATGCCGATGCCACGGGGCGCCATCGCGATCCCCGCCAGGAGGACCGGATACCCGAGCAGCTCCTGAAAAAAGGTCGGCTGCAAGGTCATGACCGTCACGAAGGTCGAGACCTGCATGATCCCGACCATCGAGGCGACGATGAAGTTCCGGTTGAATATGATCTGGGGGCTGATGAAGGGCTTCCGACCGGTCGCCGAGTGCACCAGGAACAGATAGGCCGCCAATCCCGCGACGACTGACTCGGTAACGATCTCGTTCGACAGGAACCAGTCTTTGAACTCGCCGCGATCGAGCAGCAGCTGGATGGCGCCGACGGCGATACCGAGCGTAGCGAAGCCGAAGAAATCGAACGGCTGACGTTCACCGATCTTGGTCTCCGACACGAAGGCCATCAGGCCGAGGAAGGTCAGCATGCCGACCGGAAGATTGATATAGAAGATCCAGCGCCATTCGAGGCTGTCGGTAATCCACGCGCCGAGCACCGGCCCCATGATCGGCCCGAAGATCACGCCGATCGCCCAGATGTTCATGGCGCTCTTGTGTTCGGCCGGCGGATGGATGTCGAGCATCACGGCCTGCGACAGGGGCAGCAGCGCCGCGCCAGAGATCCCTTGCAGCGCCCGGAAAATCACGATCTGGTTGATGTCGGCGGCCATGCCGCAGGCGGCGGAGGTGGCGGTGAAGCCGAACACCGACAGCAGGAAGATGCGTTTGCGGCCCCACCGTTGGCAGGCCCAGCCGAGGATCGGCATAGTGATGGCCGAACACACGATATAGGAGGTCAGAATCCAGGCCGCCTGTTCCTGGGTCGCCGAGAGGCTGCCCTGGATGTGCGGCAAGGCGACGTTGGCGATGGTTTGATCCATCGACATCATCAGGGTCGAGGCCATCAGCGTAATCATCGCGCATCGCCGCCGGAATCCGGTGGGATACTGCTCGCCGCTCATTGCCGCGGGTCCGGCCTCGCGTTGATCCAGGCGAGGAAACTCGGCAACTCACGGACATGGCGGGTGTCGACTTCGACATTGACGCTCAAGCCCGCCTGCAGCGGCGTGTCGTTGCCCACGGCGTCGAGCGCCAGCCGGACCGGCACGCGCTGCACCACCTTCACCCAGTTGCCGGTCGCGTTCTCCGGCGGCAGCAGGGAGAAGGTCGACCCCGTCCCGGGGCTCACGCTGGTCACCGTGGCGGTGAACTTCCGCCCCGGATAGGTGTCGATCGTGACCGTCGCCTTCTGGCCCGGTCGCAGATAGGTCAGGTCGGTCTCGCGATAATCCGCCTCGACCCAGAGACGCTCGGGAATCAGTGAGAACAGCGGTGTCGAGGTCGTCACGTAATCGCCGATCTGCAGCTGCTCGGCGTGGGAGACGATGCCGGCCTCCGGCGCTTTCACGATCGTGTTCGACAGATCGAATTCCGCCTTGTCGAGCACCGCCTGGGCTTCCTGGACCATCGGATGCCGTTCGATATCGATCGCAGGATCGCCGCCGAGTTCGGCGACGATGCCGCCGATCTGCTGCTTTGCCACCTCGACCTGCTGGTCGGCGACATCGACGGCATGCTGGGCCAGGTCGAACTGCGACTGCGAGACGATCCCCGACGCGAGAAGTCGACTGTCGCGGTCGCGCTCGCGATGTTCGTAGGCGGCACTGACCTGGGCACTCTTGAGCTCAGCCAGATGTTCGCCGTAGCTCGCCTTGAGCGACGCGACCTTGAGCCGTGCAGAGCCCAGCGCGCCGCGGGCCCGGTCGACCGCGATCTGGTATTGATGCGGGTTGAGGCGGAACAACAGCTGCCCCTTCGCGACGAGCTGGTTGTCGCGCACCCCGATCTCGATCACGCGGCCGGGAATATCGGTGCTGACCCAGGTCCGCGGCGTCTCCAGCCGGGCGTCGTCGGTCGACACGTAGCGCCCACCGGTAATATAGAAATAGCCGGCGCCGATC
>CAIUCF010000348.1 GCA_903897565.1 uncultured Rhodospirillales bacterium
GCCTTGGCGGTGTCCGGGTTGGAGCCCGAGTTCGGGACGCCGACGCACTGACCGGCGGTGTCGTAGATCAGGTAGGACAGCGTGGAGCCGCCGCCGTAGATGCCGACGGTGGAAGCGTGAGCGGTACCGGCATTCAGCGCCAGGGCGGCGACCGAAAGCGACAGCGCCTTCAGGAAATGAGTGGACTTCATGTGGAGAAACTCCCGGTTTTCGTGAAAAAGATCCCCCCGGCTTTCCGTACTGAAAACCCGGTGGTGGTTAATGACCTAATGACTGCGTCCAATGTGCGTTTTGACGACGCCAAATTAACGCGCTTGTCGAAGTACCCCGGTAGCTTTTTCAGGTAAAGCAAAGATTTGGAGGTAGTTTTGTTACAAAAGTGCGGAGAATAGGATGTAATAAAACTTCAATAAATCTGAAATCCTATGAAATTAATAAGAGCGCTTGTGATTAACGCGCTATATTAACAGCGCGTTAACCGCGCAATATTCTCAACCACGGGGACGCGGTAGCACGGGATTGCAGGCGGGCGGCGGCGGGCTGGGGTGTCACAGACGTTACCGCATCCGGACGGCGGCAAGAAAATCTCGCGCAGGGGTGTTCAGCGTTGCTTTGCCAGCAGCGCGTGGACGGCATCGAGATCGACCTCGGCATGGCCACGCGCGAGCAGCTCGCCGACATAGGCTTGGCCGAGCCGGGTCGACTCCTGATCGCGCAGCAGGGCGACGATGGTCGGCCGCACCTGCTCCAGCGACTCCGGCGCGGGCGGCCGCGTGCCGAGTTCGCGCAGGATATGCCAGCCGTCGGCGACCTCGATCGGATCGCTGATCTCGTTGTCGGCGAGGCCGGCGACGGTGCGGGCGATCTCGGGCAGCAGCAGCTTCTCAGGCACCCAGCCGAGATCGCCGCCGCGCGGGGCGCTGTCATGGTCTTCGGAGGATTTTCGGGCCAGCGCAGCGAAGTCGGCGTCCGGCGCCCGTGCCGCCTCCGCCAAGGTGCCGGCATGGGCGCGCGCCAGTGCGATCTCCTGGGGTTTGTTGTCCGCGGGCCGCGCGATGTAGATCTGGGCGACATGGTATTCGCGCGGCTTCATGAAGCGCGAGAGATTGGCCTGGTAGACTTGGCGTATCGCATCGTCGCTGGGGAAGCCCGCCGGCGGTGCGACTTCGGCGGCGAGAAAGCTGGTGATGACGACATCGTCATGCGCGTGCTCGGCGCGAGCGGCGACATCGGGCCGTTTGTCCCAGTGCTTCGCGCGCGCCTGGGCGAGAATCGCCTCGCGGCCGAGCTCGCTGCGCACGAGCTCGAGCAGGGCCTGGCGATCGCCGGCGGCCTTGCGGCGCAGCTCGGGGTCGAGCGCGGCGATGGCTTTCGCGAAGCCGCCGGCCGTCAGGGTTTGCGCGCCGACCTGGGCGATCACCGGGTCGGCGGTCTTCGCGCTCGCGCCGGACGCGCCCAGGCCCAGCGCGCAGAGCCCAACGGCGAGAATCACCCGGGGGGTCATCTCAGTTCGGCGGGAACTTCTGGTCACGCAGGGTACTCGCGTAGCCTTCCTTCAACTGCTCCATCCGCGCCTTGTAGATTTGGGTCACGGGCTCGTGGCTGCCGAGGAAATCGCCGAAGCTGCAACGCCCGATCTTGCCGAGCATCTCGTTGCCGAGGCTTTCGAGCTTGTCGTTCATGGCGCTGCACTGGCTCAGCTGGCCGGCGGCGCGATTGTAGCGCTGGCCGAGATCGTGGGCCTCGGCATTCTTCGCCCGCGCGATCGTCGCGGCCTGGTCGTAGCCGTCCTGCCATTTCTTCAGCGCCACCTGGGCCTGGTCGAGCTGGTCCTGAAGCTGCTTGGTCGCGGCTTCGGCGGCCGTGGTCTGGCTCGCGGTCGCGGCGCTGCCTGCGGCCTGCGCCTTCAGCTTGTCGATTTCCTGCTGCTTGGCGGCGAGCTGGGCCGTCAGCTCGGTCTGCTTGGCCGTGAGTTGGGCATTTTCGTCCTGGGCATCGCGCAGCGCCGACACCGAGTCCCGCAGCGCCACCTTCAGCCGGTCGAGCTGGTCGTCGTCCGCGGCTCGCGCGGTCGAGAGTGAAAACACGGCGCAGCCGAGCAGGAGCAGGGCGCGCCAGGCGCGGGATGGACGATAAGGCCCTCTCCGCCCATTGGGGGGAGAGGGAGGGGCGATCTCGCTAGAACCGGGCATTGACGTCCATCTGCACAGTGTCTTCGGCGAGCGGCGGGCCGGAGACTTCGGTGGCGCTGAAGAAATTGCCGCTGAGCCAGACGTTGTGGGCGAGACCCATGCTGCCGCGTAGGACGTAGCCCTTGGCGTTGGTGACGCCGCCGTGGAAATCGGCATCGTTGAAGGCGTCGACCACCGAATCGGCCTCGAGATATTTGTAGGCGACGCTCGCGCTCCAATCGCCGAACTCGCGGATTTCCGGCATGCCGACCGTCAGCCCGGTCTGGAACGCCATCGGGCCGCTGGAGAAGGTGCCCACGGTGCCGGAGGTGCCGAGATTGTTGTCCGGATTGAGGGCGATGATCCGCGACTTGTCGTAGGCGGTGTTGTAGGCGAACTCGCCGTTGAAGGTGATGTGGACCGGGGCAAAGGTCGCGACATCGAAGCGGGCAGTCAGATCGGCGACGCGGAATCGTGAGGCGAGGCCGTAATACTGGTAGTCGGCGACCGGATTGACACTGGTCGGAGAGACTGCGGAATTGCGGATGGCGAAGACGGTATTGCCCTTCTGCATGAAACCCGCGCGCGTATTGTCGGTGTTGCATGGTACGCCGCTAGTGGCGGTGCTGCAGAGAGACGAGAGTTCACCCTGAATCTTGGCGAAATCGTAATAGGCGGCGCCGATCTTGATCAGGTAATCCGGATCGGGCAGCCAGCTCAGGCCGATCTGACCGGCATAGAGCCATTTGTCCCGGCTCGGCGTCTTGGCGCTGGTCGCTGTCGGGAAGCCGAGCGCGGTGTTTTCAATCGGGAACACGCCCGCAGTGACGAACGGACGAAGGTTCGGGAGAAGCTCTTTATTGTACTGCAGGGCAGCGCCGTCGAAGTTGAGATCGCTATACCAGACCAGGTCGGTCGACAGCCAGGGCGAGGCGAAGCGCCCCACCAGGACCTTGACGTCCGGCGTCGGCGTGTATTTCAGGAAGGCCCGATCGAGATTGACGGGATATTGGCTGAAATCCGTGCCCTGGGTCTGGTTCGGCGAGACCGGGCCGTTGTTGCTGCCGGTCGTCAAACGCATCCCGATCATGGTCGCGTTGTTGACGCGATCGTCGATCTCGATACGGGCGCGGACGCGGTAGCGCTGCCGGTTCTCGGTGGTGTTCAGAACCGGTACCCCGGGCGACGTGAAGGAGCTGGTATCGACCGGGTTGCCCTGGTTGACCGTATTATAGTCGCCGAAGAACGGGTAATTATGCCCGTCGTTGAACATGCGCTCATAGCGCATGCGGAAATCGCCGGTGATGGTGACGCGGCGCATCCATTCCGGCAGGTTCGAGGGCGCGGCGGCGCTGCCCTTGCTCTCTTCGAGGACTTCTTTCTTGGTCTGTTCCTTGATCTGCTCGCGGATGACCTCCGGCACATAGGTGACGCGGATCGGCTTGGTCGGCGGCGCACCGGTCGCGGTCGGCGGGCTCGCCGCCGCTTCCTTCTTGGCCTGGGCGAACAGCGCGTCGGCCTGTACCGCGGTGATGATGTTCTGCTGCACCAGCAGGTGGATCAGGTTGAGCGTCACGTCCTGGGTGGTCGGTGCCGGCGCGGTCGGGGCAGCCGCCACGGCCGGGGTCGTGCTCGGCGCGTCGGCTGCTAAGGCCGGGCCGGCGCCGAGCAGCGCCGGCAGCAGCGCCAGCAGCGGCGGGGTCAGGTGCCGCCAGCGGCGGGAATTCATCATGTGCTCGCTCATTCGGGACTTCACAGGGACAAACAAACAACGGCGCCGCGATAAGCGCGGCGGTCGCGGGCAGGCATCGGGGCAGGGGGCGGTGATGGCATCATGAATGCGGGGCCGTAGCGCCGAGCTGGACGACGATCTGGCGCAGGTCGTCGCTCGGCGGCGCATCCATCCGACACTTGTGGAGGATGATGTCCTGCAGCGCCGCGGTATCGCGCGGGTCGTCGAAGCGGCTCTGGAACACCAGCCGCGTCGGCACTCCGGTGGCGTCGACCGAGACGACGAAGCGGACCCGGCCGATCGCATGCGAGAGCCGGCCATCCTCGGCGACGCAGGCTGCGAGCGCGCCCTTCACCTGCGAGGCGTAATAGCCTTCGACCGTGCCGCCGCCGCCGCC
>CAIUCF010000349.1 GCA_903897565.1 uncultured Rhodospirillales bacterium
CGCCTCGACGACGGCGAGCGCGGCGCCGGCCGTGACGGCTTCGCCCTCGGCGACGTCGATCGAGACGACGCGGCCGCTCATCGGCGACAACACCGCGATGGTGCCGTCAGGGCCGGAAACCGCCGCGGCGGCATGCGCGGACATGGGCTCGCCGGTGGGCGCGTGGAACAGGATATGCGGCTGCTTCACCGCGAGCTCGGCGGCATGGGCGGCGACGAAGCCGGTGTCGAAATTGCCGGCCGTGACCTCGGGCCGGGTGATCAGGTTCTGCAGGAAACCGAGATTGGTCTCGACCCCTTCGATGCGGAACTCGCACAGGGCGCGATAGGCCCGCTGCAACGCGTCCTCGAGCCGGCCCGAGGGCACGAAGGCGATCACCTTGGCCAGCAGGGAGTCGAAATTCGTGCTGGTGCGATAGCCGGGATAGCCGAAGGTCTCGACGCGGATACCGGCGCCGGTCGGCGGATCGAACGCGCGCAGGGTGCCCCCGGTCGGCACGGCACTGCCATCGGTGCCGACCTGTTCCATGTTGATCCGCAACTCGACCGCCATGCCGCGCGGCCGGCCGACGCTGTCCTGCGTCATGCCGAGTTCGGCCAGGGTGGCGCCGGCGGCCAGGCGAATCTGGGTCTGGACGAGATCGACGCCCATCACTTCCTCGGTCACGGTGTGCTCGACTTGAAGGCGGGGATTGGCTTCCATGAAGACGAAGCGGTTGGAGTGGGGCTCGACCAGGAATTCGAAAGTGCACAGGGTCACGGTGTCGGCAGCCCGGGCAAGTGCGACCGCAGCGGCGAGAATCGTCTCGCGAAGCTCTGGATCGAGCCCCGGCGCTGGAGCGATTTCGACCAGCTTCTGATGGCGGCGCTGCAGGCTGCATTCGCGTTCGAACAGGTGGATGACAGCGCCGGTGCGGTCGCCGAGAATCTGGACCTCGACATGGCGGGCGGGCCGGATGAGTTCCTCGAGATAGAGCGCGTCGGCAGCGAACGAGGCCTTGGCCTCCGACGCGGCACGCGCATAGGCATCGGCCAGGTCGGCCGCGCCCTCGACGATCCGCATGCCGCGGCCGCCGCCGCCGGAGACCGCCTTGACCATCGCCGCTGTGCCGGGCGGGAGTTCGGCCACGAATTGCGCCGCCGCTACCAAACTCGTCGCACCCTCGGTTCCGCGCGCGACCGGGACGCCGATCCGCATCGCCAGGCGGCGGGCCGCGCCCTTGTCGCCGAACAGATCGAGCGTTCCGGGTGAGGGGCCAATGAAGGTCACGCCGGAATCGGCGCAGAGCCGGGCGAAGGTGGCGTTTTCCGAGAGGAAGCCGTAGCCGGGATGGATCGCGTCGCAGCCCGCCGCAACGGCGGCGGCGACCACGGCGGCCATATCGAGATAGGCGGCAGCGCCGCGGCCGGGCAGTTCTACCGAGGCATCGGCGCGGCGGACATGGAGCGAGGTCGAATCATCGGCGGGAAAGACGGCGACGCTGGCGATGCCGAGTTCGGAACAGGCACGGGAAATGCGGACCGCGACCTCCCCACGATTCGCGATCAGTATTTTCTTGAACATTATTCGTCCTTAAGGGCTGGAAACGCCAATTTCCAGCAGGCTAGGGCGTCGGCGACGGCGAGTCGCCCCCAATTCGGGTGGGTCTTGCCCGGGACCGATCCTGCGACGCCGCTCATCGGCGGCGTCGCAGGATCGGTCATCCGCAGGACGGCGTGGCTCTCAAGTCAGGTCGGCGTCGTCCCGAGCAGGCGACAGATCGCGGTGATCTGGTCGCGCATCGCCCGCTGGGTCAGCGGCGCCTCGGAGAACAGCGGGTAGCCATGCGGCGCGCCCGGATAGACATGGAGCTCGACCGGGACGCCGGCCACGGTGAGGCGACGCGCGTATTCGAAATCCTCGGTCAGGAACAGGTCGAGATCGCCGAGGGCGATGAAGGTCGGCGGCAGTCCGGCCAAACTCGCGGCGCGGGCCGGCGCGGCATAGGGCGAGACATCGGCGCCGCCCGGCGCGGTGCCGAGCAGGGCCGCCCAGGCGAACTGGTTCGAGCTCAAGGTCCAGACGAACTCGCCGGCATAGGGATGGGCCTTGGCGGCATCGGTGGTGCGGTCGTCGAGCATCGGATAGATCAGGATCTGGGCGACCAGCGGCACCTCGCCGCGGTCACGCGCCAGCAGTGCCAGTCCCGCTGCCAGGCCGCCGCCGGCGCTCTCGCCCATGACGCCGATCCGGGTGGGGTCGCCGCCCAGCGCCTTGATCTCGGCATAGGTCCATTTCAGCGCGGCATAGGAATCCTCGACAGCCGCGGGGTGGACATGCTCCGGGGCGAGCCGGTAGTCGACGGAGACGATCACGGCCCCGGTGGCGCCGGAGATGTAGCGATTGCCGGCATCGGCAAATTCCGGCGTGCCGATCACGTAGCCGCCGCCATGGACATGGAGGATCACCGGATAGGGGCCCTTGGAGCGGGTCGGCGTGTAGATGAGGACCCGGACGTCGGCTCCACCCTTGGGGCCGGGCACAATCCGCTCGATGACCTCGACGCCGTTGTCGGGGGCTGGCGGCTGCGGCAGCTCTGCGACCATCGCGCGGATGCCCGGCAGGGTCTCCGCGTTGAAACCCTGCGGCGGGAAGAATTCGAGGAGCGGGATATAGGCGGGGTCGACGAGATGGCGGGATGACGGCACGGCGATTCGCTCCTGATGATTTTCCCTCACTAAAACGCAGCATTAAACCCCCGTCAATCTCGGGAATTTCCGCCGCTTATCGAAAACCGCGCACGCGCATATTTTTTTGGTGGTGCGCGCTTTCCGCGATTGTTGGAACCGAATCGCGGGTCTATCATCCAGCGGCCGGGCGGGAACTGCCGCCGCGACATGGGCTTATAAGAAGAAGCAAGACGCGCCAACTGCCACGCACGAGGCGCGAAGTCTGGAGGAAACGGAAGAGGCGTTCGGCGTCGCCGGCAAACGCACGGCCGAGGCACCAACGTCATCGATTTTGTGATCTTGAACTCGGAGGCCAGTCGGCGCGTGCGCCTTCATGGGATGCGTCCGCCCACTCATGCTGTGGCGGAGCCCCCTGCAGACAACGCCGATGTCGGCTCACGCCAGCAAAGGAGTGCCGTCTTGCAGCCGACGGATGTGACAAAGCCAGAATATTTTCACAAGGTTGTCGATTGCCAATGGGCCTGTCCCGCCCATACGCCCGTCCCGGAATATATCCGGATGATTGCGGCAGAGCGCTACGGCGACGCCTACATGATCAATTGGGTTTCCAACGTGTTCCCGGGCATTCTCGGGCGCACCTGCGATCGACCCTGCGAGCCCGCCTGCAGGCGCGGGCGCGTCGAAGAGGAGCCAGTCGCGATCTGCCGCCTCAAGCGCGTCGCCGCGGACCTGAAAGAGGACATCCGTGATCGCCTGCCCAAGCCGGCAAGCAGATCCAACGGCAAGAGGATCGCCCTCGTGGGCGCCGGCCCGTCATCGCTGACCGTCGCCCGCGATCTGGCGCCGCTCGGCTATGAATGCGTGATCTTCGACGGTTTCGCCCAGGGTGGTGGCATGATCCGCACCCAGATCCCGAAATTCCGCCTGCCGGAAGAGGTCCTGGACGAGGAGGTCGGCTACGTGCTCGGCCTCGGCATCGAGACTCGCTTCGGCACCTGGATCGAGAGCATGAAGGATCTGCTGGCGCAGGATTTCGATGCGGTCCTGGTCGGCTCCGGCGCGCCGCGTGGGCGCGACCTGCAGATTCCCGGACGCGAAGAGGCTGCTGCCCATATCCATATCGGCATCGACTGGCTCAATTCGGTCTCGTTCGGCCATATCGACAAGATCGGCCGGCGGGTTATCGTGCTCGGCGGCGGCAATACCGCGATGGATTGCTGTCGCTCCGCACGCCGCCTCGGCGGCGAGAGCGTCACCGTGGTGGTGCGCAGCGGTTTCAAGGAAATGAAGGCTTCGCCCTGGGAGAAGGAAGACGCGGCGAACGAAGGCATTCCGATCCTCAACTTCCTGGTGCCCAAGGAATTCGTCCACGACAGCGGCAGGCTGACGGGCGTGCTGTTCGAGAAGGTCGAGGCCCAATACGACGAGAAGGGACGCCGCCAGCTCGTAGCCTCCGGCGAGCCGGACGTGCTGATCGAGGCCGATGATGTCCTGGTCGCGGTCGGACAGGAAAACGCCTTCCCGTGGATCGAGCGCGATGCCGGCATCGCCTTCGATCGCTGGGATATGCCCAAGGTCGACCCGGTGACCTACCAATCCTCGAATCCGCGCGTCTTCTTCGCCGGTGATGCGGCGTTCGGGCCGAAGAACATCATCACCGCGGTGGCGCAGGGCCATGACGCGGCGATCTCGATCGATCTGTTCTGCCGCGGCGAGGACGTGACGCAACGCCCGGGTCCGCTCGTTAACCTGACGAGCCAGAAGATGGGCATCCACGAGTGGAGCTACGACAACAACGTCTCCAACGACCTGCGTTTCAAGGTCCCGCACGCCAAGCCCGAGATCGCGCTCAACAGCATCAAGGTCGAGGTCGAGTTGGGCTTCGATGCCAGGCTCGGTTTCCGCGAGGCGCAACGCTGCCTCAACTGCGATATCGAGACCGTGTTCACGCCGCAGCTCTGCATCGAGTGCGACGCCTGCACCGATATCTGCCCGACCGACTGCATCACCTTCACCCGCAACGGCGACGAAGATGATCTGCGGGGCAGGCTGAGCGCGCCGTCGCTCAACCACGAGCAGGACATCTACGTCTCGGCGCCGCTGAAGACCGAACGGGTCCTGGTCAAGGACGAAGACGTCTGCCTGCATTGCGGGTTGTGCGCCGAACGGTGTCCCACCGGGGCCTGGGACATGCAGAAATTCTTCCTCAAGACCGCACAGGCTGGTGCCGCATGCCGCTAGAACGCATCAATGATTTCGTCGTCAGATTTGCCAACGTCAACGGCTCCGGCTCGGCCAGCGCCAATACCCTGTTCGGGAAGTCGATCCTGCGGATGGGGGTGCCCGTCGCCACGCGCAACGTCTTCCCGTCCAACATCCAGGGCCTGCCGACCTGGTACGAGGTTCGGGTCTCCGAGGCCGGCTATCTCGGTAGCCGCGGCGGCGTCGATCTCATGGTGGCGATGAACCCGCAGACCTGGGACAAGGATATCGCCTCGATCGAGCCTGGCGGCTATCTGTTCTATGATTCGACCCGGGCGATCCCGCATGACCGCTTCCGCGACGACATTACGGTGCTCGGCCTGCCGCTCACCGAATTCTGCGCCCGCGAATACGCCAATCCGCGCTCGCGCCAGCTGTTCAAGAATATCATCTATGTCGGCGCGCTCGCGGCCCTGCTCGATATCGAGCTCGCCGCCGTCGAGAAGCTGATCGGCGAGCAGTTCAAGGGCAAGGACAAGCTGATCGAGCCGAATATCCAGGCACTGCACATGGGCGCCAAGCTCGCTCACGAGCATTTCGCCTGCCCGATCGGGCTGCGGGTGCGGCGGGCCGACAAGATCGGCGACCGCATCGTGATCGAGGGCAATTCGGCCGCCGCGCTCGGCGCCGTCTTTGGCGGCGCCACGGTCTGCGCCTGGTATCCGATCACCCCCTCGACCTCGGTCGCGGAGGCGTTCCAGCGCTGGTCGAAGCGCTTTCGCGTCGATCCGGTGACCGGCAAGAACCGCTACGCCATTGTCCAGGCCGAAGACGAGCTCGCCTCGATCGGCATGGTGGTCGGCGCCGGTTGGAACGGCGCTCGCGCCTTCACCTCGACCTCGGGCCCGGGCATCTCGCTGATGCAGGAATTCCTCGGTCTCGCCTATTTCGCCGAGATTCCGGCAGTGATCATGAACGTCCAGCGCGGCGGTCCCTCGACCGGTCTGCCGACGCGGACGCAGCAGGCGGATCTGCTGTCCTGCGCCTATGCCTCGCATGGCGACACAAGGCACGTGTTGCTGCTGCCGGAAGATCCGCATGAATGCTTCGTCTTCGGCGCGCAGAGCTTCGATCTCGCCGATCGGCTGCAGACGCCGGTCTTCGTCATGCTCGATCTCGACATCGGCATGAATGAGCGGCTTTGTAATCCGCTGCCCTGGGACGATACGCGGCGGCTCGATCGCGGCAAGGTGATGACGGCGGAGGAACTCGAGGCCGGCAAGGATTTCGGCCGCTATCTCGACGTCGATGGCGACGGCATCGCCTATCGGACATATCCCGGCACGCATCCGACGCGGGGCTCCTACTTCACTCGGGGGACTACCAAGGACTCCCGCGCCCGCTACAGCGAAGAGGGCAAGGACTACATCGAGAACATGGACCGGCTGATGCGGAAATGGGATACGGCCAAGACCTTGGTCCCGGCTCCGATCCTGCGGCCGGCCAAGACCCCGACCGATCTGGGCGTCATTTATTACGGGTCGACCGGCCCGTCGATGGACGAGGCGGCCGACCTGCTCGAGGCCCGCGGCATCCATGTCGACCGCCTGCGCGTTCGCGCCTTCCCGTTCCCCGCCGAGGTCATGGATTTCATCCATGCCCATGAGCGGGTGTTCGTGGTCGAGCAGAACCGCGACGGCCAGCTGCGCATGCTGCTGATCAACGAGGGCGAGATCAACCCGGCCAAGCTGATCAAGACGGTCCATTACGATGGCAGCGCCATCACCGCCCGTTTCATCGTCGATTCCATCGCCCGCGCGGTCGCCGCGCCGGGCCGTCATCTTGCCGCCTGAAGGAACCTGACCGGTGACTTACATTGCGAAGCCCAAGCTGCATCACCCGCAGCTCGCCACCAACACCCTCGGTTATACCCGCCGCGATTATGAAGGGACGGTCTCGACCCTGTGTGCCGGTTGCGGCCATGATTCGATCAGCGCCGCGATCATCCAGGCGTGTTTCGACCTCGACCTGCCGCCGCACCGCATCGCCAAGCTCTCCGGCATCGGCTGCTCGTCGAAGACGCCCACATATTTCCTCGGCGCTTCGCACGGCTTCAACACCGTCCATGGCCGCATGCCCTCGGTGCTGACCGGCGCAAATCTCGCCAATCGCGACCTGATCTATCTCGGCGTTTCCGGCGACGGCGACAGCGCCTCGATCGGCCTCGGCCAGTTCGCCCACGCCATCCGGCGCGGCGTCAACATGGTCTATGTCGTCGCCAACAACGGTGTCTATGGCTTGACCAAAGGTCAGTTCTCGGCGACCGCCGATCGCGATTCCGCCAGCAAGACCGGCGCGATCAACAAGGATTCGGCGATCGACATGGTGTCGCTGGCGCTCCAGCTCGGCGCGACCTATGTCGCGCGCAGCTTCTCCGGCGACAAGGAACAGCTGGTGCCGCTGCTGCGCGGGGCGCTTTCGCACGAGGGTGCGGCTTTCATCGATTGCCTGTCACCCTGCGTCGCCTTCAACAATCACGCCGGCTCGACCAAGGGCTTCGACTTCATCCGCGAGCACAATGCCGCGGTCAATCAGCTCGACGTCATGGAGCCGCGGGCCCCGATCACCGCCAGCTACCCGCCGGGCGCGCTGGAGACGATCGAGCAGCATGACGGCAGCGTGCTCCGTCTGCGCAAGCTGGAGCAGGATTACGACGCCGGCGACCGGCTCTCGGCCATGACCTATCTCCAGGAGCGGGCAGCCCAGGGCGAAATCGTCACCGGCTTGCTCTATCTCGATCAGAAGGCGCGCGACCTGCACGAAAACCTCGGCACCATCGCGACACCGCTCAATTCCCTCGGCGACGCCGAACTCTGCCCCGGCCGAGAGGCGCTCGAGCGGCTCAACGCCTCGCTGCGGTAGGTGCCGAGAACCGGCTGACCGTGCCGGCCGATGGCGACGCCTGCTGCACCCCTCCCTCCGCCGTCATCCCGGCGAAAGCCGGGATTCATATATTTCAACCACTAAGACGCCAAGACGCCAAGAAATCCACTCTTGGTGTCATGGTGCCTCAAGGGTGCTGGATCCCGGCTTTCGCCGGGATGACGAGAATAGGGAGCTGGGCGGAGTTGGATATCTCCGAATCTACCGCTTGGTGATCCGCGCCGTGCTGTAGGGCATGTGGATGACGACATCGCCGACCTGCGAATGGAGCGGCCGCACCGCGATGAACTGGTAATCGGCGGCGAGCAGGGTCGCGTCGAGCGGCGGGGTGTTGGCGTCGTGATAGCTGAGCCGGATCGCGGTGCCGGGGGGCAGGTCGGCATGGACCGA
>CAIUCF010000350.1 GCA_903897565.1 uncultured Rhodospirillales bacterium
GACGTTGTTGCCGTCGTCCCACTGCTCGCGTTCCGCTTCGTAGCTGTTGCCGCCCGTCTCTACTACCCGCAATTTCTTCACGCCGATCGCGGCGGCCACCACCTCGAGAAAACTCTCGCTCTCGGTCCGCACCTCTATCTCGCCCGCGCGCTCGGCCGGGTAGAGCGAGAAGGTGCGCAGCCGGCGGACGATTTCGGGGAAGATCGTGACGAGGTCGCGGTCGCAGAACGTGAACACGGTGTCGAGATGCATGTAGCTGCGATCGCTCGGCATCTGGGCGACGATGACGCGGGCGGCCGAACCATGGGCGAACAGGCGACGGGCATATTCCGTGATCGCCTGGGGGGTGGACCGTTCGCCCATGCCGATCAGGACGACGCCGTCGCCGACCGGCATCACGTCGCCACCTTCGAGGCTGATGTTACCGAGGGTTTCGGCGGCGGCATCGAGGAAGCGCAGCACCCCGGCGTCGCGGAAACGCGGGTGAAAGCGATATACGGCAGAGACATTAGCCGCCTCCAACTGACGAGCCGGCCAGCGCATCGGGTTGACGAACACGCCGTTGTAGACCCAGCACGACGTGTCGCGCGTGAACAGCTGGTTGGGCAACGGCGGCAACACGAATTCCTGCGGCTCCCGCGACGCCGCGAACAGGCCCTTCGGCGCGAAGGGCAGCTCAGCCCGCGCGACGCCGCCCGTCATGTAACCGGCGAGGGCTTCCGCAGGCAGCGCGCCGAGCCAGGCCCGCAGCTCTTCGGCTGCGCCCGCGCCGACCGCCGCGGCGCTGAGGCGCTGCTCCAGGACGAAGGCGCGCGCCGTGGGATCGCTCAGGGTTTCGCTCAGCATTTGGCCGAATTCGAGAACACGGACGCCGCGGTCGCGCAACGTGTCGACGAAGGCGTCGTGTTCCTGGCGGGCCTTCTTAACCCAGATCACGTCGTCGAACAGGAGTTCGTGGCAATTTGCCGGCGTCAGGCGGCTCAGCCCCAGATCGGGGCGGTGTACCATGACTTCGCGGAGCTTGCCGACTTCGGAGTAGACGCCGGGTGCGGTGTCGGGGGCGATATCGTCCATATCATTGTCTCCCAAGCGCGATGGCTGTGGCTGCAGGACATAGCGGAATACTGTGACGAGCCGTCGGCGATGCGCTTGCGACGGGCTCGCCGGGTCGAGCGGCCCCGCGACGGGGCCGCGCGATGGTCAGCCGAGATTGACGATCCCCTTGGCGAACAAGGTGACTGCGGTGATCGCGGTGACGATCAGGAGCACGACTGCTGCCTTTTCGGCCGGGGTGAAGACGGTCGCGGCATTCTGTTCCTTCTGCGCCCAGAAGAACACCGGTACGCCGATCACGAACATGATGCTCGACATCAGCAGGTATTGCGGGCCTGCCGCATAGAGCAGCCAGGCACCATAGACCGTGCCGAGCACGCCGGTGATCAAGGATTCGCGCCTGCTTTCGCCGACGTCCGTCCGGTAGGAACCCGTCGCCGCATGCTTGACGAGATAGGCCGTGCTGGCGAGATAGGGCGGCAGGATCATCACGCCGGTGATGCTGATCAGCCAGGTCCAGGCGTCCGCGGCGAACAACACGACGAACATCATGACCTGCATGACGATGCTGGACAGCCAGAGCGACGGCGCCGCGGCGTGGTGGGCGTTCTCCTGCGCGAGGATGCGAGGGAAGACGCCGTCCTTGGCGCCCATGAACGGCAGCTCGGCGACCAGAATGGTCCAGGCCAGCCAGCAGCTCGATACCGAGACCAGGAGCGCGACATTGACGAAGACCGCGCCCCACGACCCAACCGCTGCCTGCAGGATATAGGCGGATGACGGGTTGCTCAGGCCCGAAAGCTCGTGCTGCGCCATCATGCCGAACGGCAGGATCGACAGCAGCGCATAAAGGATTGTGCAGACGGCGAGGCCGACGAAGGTCGCGACCCCGACATCGCTCTGTTTGCGGGCGCGGTCCGACACCACCACGGCGCCTTCGATACCGATGAACACCCAGAGCGTGACCAGCATCGTGCTCTTCACCTGGCCGACGATACTGCCGAGCCCGGCCTTCTCGCCCCAGATATCGAGGTGGAAATTCGTTCCCTGGCTGAATGCCGCCATGATGACCAGGGCAACGCCGATCGTCGTGATGTTGATCGCGCTCGCCATCACGTTCAGCAGTGCCGCGCGCTTGACGCCGGTGAGGACGACGCCGCACATCACCCAGATCAGCACCGAGCCGCCGATGAGCGAAGGGATGTTGTTGCCCTTGCCGAAGATCGGGAAGAAATAGCCGAGGATCTGCATGATCATCACGGCGAAGGCGACGTTGCCGAAGGCGGAGCTGAGCCAATAGCCCCAGGCCATCATGAAGCCGGCGAACTTGCCGAAGCCTTCGCGGGCATAGGAATAGATGCCGGCGGTCAAATCCGGCCGCTTGTCGGCAAGGGTGCGAAACGAGTTCGCCAGGAAGAACATTCCGACCAGGGTGATCGCCCACGCGATCATGATCGCACCGAGCCCGGCGCCGGCGGCCATGTTCTGGGGCAGATTGAACGCGCCGCCCCCGATCATCGACCCGACGACGACGCCGCTGAGCAGCAGCGGACCCATTTGACGAGATTTCGCAGTGGCTGCCGCCGGGGTGCCGGAGGGAGGCGTGGGCTGCAGTCGTTGGGGGCTCGGGATCTCGTTCACGCCTGATCTCCTTGGATTATTATGGCTCGCCATCTGCAAGTTGCAGAAATAATAGGGGGCTATGACTACTCTGCATTGATCCGGATCAAGCGGTGGCGAATGCGGGCTCGCGAGCGCAGGCCGCGATGTCAGTGGCGGGCGCCGCCGCCGCC
>CAIUCF010000351.1 GCA_903897565.1 uncultured Rhodospirillales bacterium
CGACGACACCGAGATCGCGGGGCAGGCAGCCGGGGATGTCGATACTGCGCCGGTCTTTACCGCCGCGGAGCTTCTTGCCGCGGGCCATCGAGTCACGCCTGACGAGGTCGAAGACGTCAGGGCGCTGAGAACCCGGCTCGGTCTGTCCCAGGAAGGTTTCGCCGCCCGTTTCGGGTTCTCGGTCGACGCAATCCGCCAGTACGAAAGCCGGCGCCGCACCCCTTCGGGCGCCATTCGGACGCTGTTGCGGGTCATCGCCCGGGAGCCGGACGCGGTGACCCGGGCGCTGGCGGGCAAGCCGTCGGTCTAGCTCGCGGCGGCTACCGCTGTTCCCGCCAGCTTCCGGTTGCGCATCACGCAGAGCAGGTCGAGCGCGACGTGGGCGGCCGCGAGCGCGGTGATTTCGCTCTGGTCGTAGGCCGGGGAGACCTCGACGACATCGGCCCCGACGAGATTGACCGGGCCCATGCCGCGGATGATGTGGAGCGCCTGCGCCGAGGTTAGGCCGCCCGCGACCGGGGTCCCGGTGCCGGGTGCGAAGGCCGGGTCGAGACAGTCGATGTCGAAGGTCAGATAGGTCGGGCGGTCGCCGACGATGGCGAGGATGCGCTCCAGGGCAGCTTGCGCGCCCATGGCGTGGACGGCCGGCGCGTCGAGGATGTTGACGCCCAGGAAATCGTCGTTCCAGGTGCGGATGCCGACCTGCACCGAATGCGCCGGGTCGATCAGGCCTTCCCTCACGGCCTTGTAGAACATGGTGCCGTGGTTGAGGGAGTCGGGCGACTCATCAGCCCAGGTATCGCAATGGGCATCGAAATGGATGAGCGACAACGGCTTGCCGCAACGCTCGGCATGGGCGACCAGCAGCGGATAGGTGACGTAGTGATCGCCGCCGAAGGTCAGCATCTTCGCGCCGCTTGCCAGGATCGTGCGGGCATGGTCGATGATGCTGTCCTTGATCGTCAGTGGGTTATGGGCGTCGAACCAGCAATCGCCGTAATCGATTACCGCCAGATCCTCGAAGGGATCAAAGCCCCAGGGGAAGGGCTTCAACTCGGCCAATTGCACCGAGGCCGCCCGGATCGCCGCCGGCCCGAGCCGGGCGCCGGGTCGGAAGGTGGTAGCGAGATCGAGTGGGATGCCGGACACGGCGACATCCACACCGGCGAGCTCGCGCGTGTAGCGGCGGCGCAGGAACGACAGCACGCCGGCATAGGTGTTCTCGGGCGAGGAGCCGTAGAGCCCGGGCCGCCGGATCGCGCCATCGCCGGGGGTGAGATCGGTCATGTCGAGGGTCTCATCCTTGCGCCGCCGGGCGCAGGTAGGGCGGAAAAGCGCAGCGCATTCCGCCGGTTGAGATCGGGGGATGGATGGCGGAAGACGCTGCGCTCTTCCGCCCTACGACGTCACGCTCTGCTAGGCGTTCCGGCTCGGTTCGTCCGACTGGTTGAGCGCCGCATGCGCCGCCGCGAGACGCGCGATCGGCACGCGGTAGGGCGAGCAGGAGACGTAGTCGAGGCCGATCTCGGCGCAGAAATGGATCGAGGACGGGTCGCCGCCATGCTCGCCGCAGATGCCGAGCTTGATATCGGGCCGGGTCTTGCGGCCCTTCTCGGCCGCCATCTTGACCAGCGTGCCGACGCCCTCGACATCGATCGAGACGAAGGGGTCGCGCTCGATGATGCCCTGCCGCTGATAGGCGGTCAGGAACGAGCCGGCGTCGTCACGCGACAGGCCGAACGTGGTCTGGGTCAGGTCGTTGGTGCCGAAGCTGAAGAACTCGGCGGTCTCCGCAATTTTGTCAGCCGTGATCGCCGCGCGCGGCAGCTCGATCATGGTGCCGACGAGATAGTCGAGCGGGACGCCGGCGGCGGCGGAGACTTCCGTCGCGACCTGGTCGATCAGCGCCTTGAGCACGTCGATTTCTTTCTTCCAGGCGACCAGCGGGATCATGATCTCGGCGATGATCGGCTCGCCGCCGGATTTGCGGATCTCGACCATGGCCTCGAAGATAGCGCGGGCCTGCATCTCGTAGATTTCGGGATAGGTGATGCCGAGCCGGCAGCCGCGATGGCCGAGCATCGGGTTCGACTCATGTAGGGCGGCGGCGCGGTAGCGGACATAGGACAGCTCCTTGCCCGTGGCCTTGGCGACCTCTTCGAATTCCTGCTGCGATTTCGGCAGGAATTCGTGCAGCGGCGGGTCGAGCAGGCGGATCGTCACCGGCAGGCCCTGCATGATCTTGAACAGCTCGACGAAATCGCTGCGCTGCATCGGCAGCAGCTTGGCGAGCGCGGCGCGACGGCCGGCGATATCCTCGGCGAGGATCATCTCGCGCACGCCTATGATGCGGTCGGCGTCGAAGAACATGTGCTCGGTGCGGCAGAGGCCGATGCCCTCGGCGCCGAAGCGGCGGGC
>CAIUCF010000352.1 GCA_903897565.1 uncultured Rhodospirillales bacterium
CAGCCAATCCCGCTGCAAGTGCGGCGACGAGGCGGCTGCCGAAGGTGCCGCGCGCGTCGGCGAAGGCGGTAATCATCGCGGCTGGAACGCCGGTATTGGCGAGCAGATTGCCGGCGGCGATGGCGTTCGCCCCTTCGGCGATCGCGTAGACGCCGAGGGTTTCGCTGCCGGAGAACCCGGCGGTTCGCCCTTCGCCGTCGACCAGGGCCAGTTGGCGGTAGCCGATGAAGGGTGCCGACGCGATCAGGCTGTCGAGTGCTTCCGGCGCGCTCTTGCCGGCCGCCATGAGGTCGAGGCCGACGGGGCCGAGCGACGGATCGGTGATATTTTGGCTGGCGACCGCGCCGACGCCGCCACGGGCATGGGCGCAGCGTGCCGCCACGGCGGGTGACGACGACGAGATCGCGACCCCGAACATTCCCGTGCTGGCGCAGCGCGCGGCGATCGAGAAGGTCATTGGCTCAGCTCGCGTCCGGGATCACGGCGGTGGCGTCGATCTCGACCAGCCACTCGGGGCGCGCCAGCGCCGAGACCACGATCCCGGTCGAGACCGGAAAGACGCCCTTCAGCCATTTGCCGACGGTGCGGTAGACCGGCTCGCGGTAGCGCGGATCGACGAGATAGATCGTGATCTTGCAGATATGCTCGAGCTTGGAGCCGGCCTCCTCGAGCAGCATCTTGATGTTGGCCATCGCCTGCTCGGTCTGGCCGGCGACATCGCCGATCGCGACGCTCGCCGAACTGTCGAGGTCCTGGCCGATCTGGCCCCGCACGAACACCATGGTGCCGCGGGCGACCACGACCTGGCAGAGGTCGTTGTCGAGCTTCTGCTCCGGATAGGTGTCCTTGGTGTTGAACGGACGGATGCGGGTATGGGTGGTCATGATGTCCGCTTCACTGGATGGAGGCCGGGCGGCCATACTGGCGGTTACTATAGATCAGCGGATCGCCGGATTCGCCGAGATAAAGCTCCTCGACCCCGCCGATGAACAGATGATGGGTGCCGATCCGCTGCTCCGACAGCAGCACGCAGTCGAAGGCGGCGAGCGCGCCGGCGATATGCGGCTGCCCGGTCGGGCCGGCCTCCCAGTCTGTGCAGGCGAATTTATCGCCGTCCTCACGGCGTAGCCGCCCGGCGAAATGATCCGAGACGGTCGCCTCTTCGGCGCGCAGGATATTGACGGCGAAGCGGCCGTTGTTACGGATCGCTTCCGCCGCGGCACTGCGGTGATGGACGCAGACCAGCAGGGTCGGGCGCTCGCCATCGGCCGAGACCGAGGACATGGCCGAGACGGTCACGCCCTGCGTCCCGGCATCGCCCGCCGTGGTGACCACGGTCACCGTGGAGGCGACCCGGCTCATGCCCTGCAGGAACTGCTCGCGCAGGGCGGCGTCGGTATGGGCCATGATGCTCATTCCGCGGCCTTGATCGTCGTGTCGAACCACTTGCTGACGGCGCTGTCGCCGGGCGTGCGGGTGGTCGCGCCGAGCACTTTTTCCGACATCCCGGCGGCCTTGCGGACGAAGTCGAGTGGGCCGTCCCAGTCGAAGTTGCGGTAGACCGCGGCGAGATGGGCAAACGGCGGCGATTGCGCGAACAGCTGGAAGGTCAGGCGATGGCCGGCATAGTCCGAGTTCAGCATGTCGCGGGCGAAGGCGAGCAGCTTGCGGCGATCCTCGGCGACCCAGTCCTCGTTGATCGTGTAGTACTTGTCGAGCCAGGGCTTGGTCTCGGGCGCGTCGAACGACGCCTTGTCAGGGGTGACGCAGATCTGGCCGCCGCAGAGCTCGCGGGCGATATGCATCATCTCGTGGAGCTGCGAGCAGGCCAGCACGCGGCCCGAGTACAGCAGCGACTGCGCCGGCATCAGCAATCCGCCGGGGCTGCGCTCGGCGAGCGCGATCGCGGCGGTGAGATGGGCGTTGATTCCTTCACGATAGACCGCGAGGGTCGAGAGCTTCTCCTGCACCGCCTGCTGCTTGTCGAGACCGGTCTGGCGGGCGTTGAACAGGGCCGCACCGATCAGCATGTCGGCGAGCTTGAGATTGCGCTGGACGAAGGCGAAGGCCGAGTAGCGGTGCAGGGTCGCACGGATGAACATCGCCGCCTTGGTGTGGCGATAGAACAGGACGTTCTCCCACGGGATCAGCACATCGTCGAAGATCACGATGGTGTCGACCTCGTCGAAGCGGTTCGACAGCGGATAATCGTCGATCGGTGCACGGCCGGCGAAGCCGGTGCGGCAGATGAATTTCAGGTTCGGCGAGCCGAGATCGCAGATGAAGCCGACGGCATAGTCGGAATAGGCGGCGTCGCCCCAATTGGCGATCGTCGGCTTGGTGAAGGCCTGGTTGGCATAGGCCGCGGCGGTCTCGTATTTGGCGCCGCGGACGATGATGCCGGCGTCGGTCTCCTTGACGACATGCAGCAGCATGTCCGGATCCTGTTCCTGCGGTGATTTGGAGCGATCGCCCTTGGGATCGGTATTGGCCGAGACATGGAAGGGATCGTTGTGCAGGACCTTGTGGATATGGGTCCGGATGTTGTCGGCGAATTGCGGGTTGACCTCGGCGAGCACGCTCTGGCCGTCGAACAGCGACCACATTTCGCCGACGGTCTCGTCGCCGACGCGGGTGACGATGCCGCCGATTTCCTCGAGCACGGTATCGGTGGCGCGGCGCTTGTCCCACCAATCCTGCTGGGTATGCGGCAGCTTGTTCCCGACGCTGCTGGTCTCGCCGTCGTGATCGTAGCTCATGATATGGCGGAACTGCGCCTCGTGCTGCATGTCGTAGATGCGCGCGCGAATATCGACCAGGGGCTTGAACATCGGATGGGTGGTGACGTCCTTCACCCGCTCGCCATTGATGTAGACCTCGCGTCCGTCGCGAATGGAATCGCGATACTGGGCTCCGGTACGGATCATGGAACGCTCCCTGACTGCTGATTTCCCCACCCTCGACGCGTGAACGCCGGCGGTGTTACTGGCGTGATGATCGGGGATGGCGTGGCATAAGAAAAATATTTGTTTTCGTAGAACTGGTTCTGAAAAGCAGAACCAGTCGTTTTTAGGCCCGCTATCGCCAGGGCAGGGCTTCCGTCGTGAGCCCGGCGACTTCCCGCTTGAACAGCGGGTCGTCGGCGGTGCGTGCGATATCGAATTCCTCGGCGTAGCGCCGTCCGCCGAAGACGGCGGCCGCGACGGTTCCCGGCGCCAGCGCGTCGCCGATCGTGGTGATGTCCGCGATCCCGGCGGCGGCCCAATCACCGCGACGCGCGTCCAGCGCTGTCGCGAGCTCGTTGCGCGGCAGCCGCGCCGTGACGAGGACCGTGCTGTCGCAGGAGATGGCCAGGATCGAGCCGGTATAGCCGCAGGCCAGATCGACGCCGTCCACGGCGATCCGGGCGAGGATCCGGTGGGGCAGGATCGTCACCCCGAGGCCGAGCAGCCGCGACTGGATGCGATGCTGCTCCATGGTCCAGTGAGTCCAGTTGGACGCATCCGCTGCCGGTGTCGCCAGGGTGACCTTGTGGCCTTCGCGAACCAGGAGTTCGGCGAGCACACCGCCCATGTAATAGTGGTCGTCGTCGTAGATCACGACGTCGCGGCCTTTCGGGCGGCGGCCGTCGATCACATCGTCGGGAGTCAGAATGTCGGCCCCGGCCGTCGCGTCGACCGGCTTCAATAGGGCGCGTGCGACGCCATCGCTACGCCAGGTCGACCCCGTGGCGATGACGACGCGATTGAATCCGAACTCCAGCACGCCCTCGGCGTCGAGCGCGCTTTCACGGTAGATTTGGACATTCGGCATCGTCGTGATCTGGCCGATGCGATAATCGGCGACACGCATCCAGGCATGCAGGCCGGGCAGGCTGCGCTCGCGGGCGACGCGGCCGCCGAGCGTATCGCCGGCCTCCGCCAGGGTGACCTCATGGCCGCGGCGCGCCAGCATCATCGCGGCTTCTAGCCCGGCCGGGCCGGCGCCGACCACCAGGATCGTGTCGTCGCTGGTCTTGGCGCGGATGCGCTCGGGATGCCAGCCGCGCCGCCATTCCTCGCCCATGCTCGGATTCTGGGTGCAGCGGCTCGGGTTGGTCTGGTGATCGCCGGCGACGCAGATGTTGCAGCCGATGCACTCGCGGATATCGTCCATCCGTCCCTGCTCGATCTTCTGCGGCAGGAAGGGATCGGCGATCGACGGCCGGGCGGCGCCGATCAGGTCGAGGATGCCCGAGCGAACCTGGCGGACCATGGTGTCGGGGGAGGTGAAGCGGCCGACCCCCACCACCGGCTTGGTCGTCAGCTTCTTGACGCCGGTGACGAAGGGCTCCTGATAGCCCTCGTCGGCGAAGCGCGAGGTTTGGCTGTCATTATCCCAGCTCGACAGGGTCAGGTCCCAGAGGTCGGGCACTTCGGCGAGATGGCCGATGACGTCGTGCGCCTCCTCGCGATGCAAGCCTTCGGGCCCGATCAACTCGTCGACCGAGATCCGGCAGGCGACGGCGCAGGTATCACCGATCGCATCGCGGGTTTCCTCGATCAATTCTCGGAGCAGTCGCGAGCGGTTCTCCAGCGAGCCGCCATACTCGTCGTTGCGCTGGTTGTAGCGGCGCGACAGGAAGAACATCGCGCCGCCGAACAGCTTGCCCGCATAGACATAGGCG
>CAIUCF010000353.1 GCA_903897565.1 uncultured Rhodospirillales bacterium
CCAGCACCGCCGTCAACGAAGGAATGCCGCCGAGGGCGGCGGCCAGACTCATCGCGATCGGCGTCGTCACCGATTTCGGCGCGAGTGAGACGATGATTTCGGGCGGCGCGCCCAGGACCCAGGCGATCAAAATCGCACTGAGGATGGCGGTCAGCGACCCGGCAACCAATGCCGCCAGCAACGGCCATAGCGCCTGGCGAACCAAGTCGGCATGACGATACAGCGGCACGGCGAGTGCCACCGTGGCCGGCCCCATCAGGAAATGCACGAACTGGGCGCCTGCGAAGTAGGTCTCGTAACTCGTCTCGGTAAGGTTCAGCAGCGCAATGAGGATCGCGGCCGCGATCAGGACCGGGTTGGCGATCGGGCTCTGGCGGGTTGCGGCGGCAATCCGGATCGCCACGGCATAGGCGGCGAGCGTCAGGGTCAACCAGAGCAGCGGGCTCGCCGCCAGGTAGATCCAGACATCGACCAGCCGCCCGGGAAGATGCGGGCCGGCGCTCATCGCCGCCGCTCCAACAGCCGCCTGGTGCGGTCGAATACCAGCATGGTCACGATCAGGGCGAGCAGGGTCGAGATCATCACGGCCACCAACATCACCAGCCCGTGAGCCCGCAGCATGCCGCCGTAGCGGATCACGCCGACCGCCGCCGGTACGAACAGGATCGAGAGATTTGCCAGCAACGCATCGGCGGCGGTATCGAGGGCGCGGGGCGGCGCCTGGGTGCCGGTGATCCGGCCACGCAGGATGAGCAGCATGAACAGCAGCGCCATGCCGGCTACCGGGCCGGGCAGCGGCAGGTCGAGACCGCGGACGCAAATCTCGCCGGCGAGCTGGCAGGACAACAGCGTCAGGAGAGCTTCGATCATGGGGGATTCCACACTGCTGGGCGGGGAGGATCGGGGATGGCGGGGCACGCAACTTTGCGCCGGCCCCTATCCTGCTCTAGGATACGCGGGCAAACCATACCAAGGAGCGGGAAGAGATGATCGTGTTCGTGACCGGGGCGACGGCAGGTTTTGGCTGGCATATCGCGCGGCGCTTCGCCGCCGACGGCGCACGTATCGTCGCGCTGGGCCGGCGGGCTGAACGGCTGGCCGCGCTCGCCAATGAACTCGGGCGCAGCCACACCCACACCATTGCCCTCGATATCCGCGACGGCGCGGCGGTCGCGGCGGCGATTGAAGCCCTGCCGGCGGATTTCGCGGCGATCGACATCCTCGTCAACAATGCCGGCCTGGCCAAGGGACTCGGGCCAGCCTACACCGCGGATACTGCGGATTGGGACGTGATGGTCGACACCAACATCAAGGGCGTGCTGTACGCGACGCGGGCCGTGCTGCCGGGGATGGTGACGCGCAATCGCGGCCATATCATCAATCTCGGCTCGACCGCCGCCGAGTTTCCCTATCCGGGCGGCAATGTCTATGGCGGGACAAAGGCGTTCCTGCATCAGTTCTCGAACAATCTGCGCGCCGATCTCCACGGCACCGCGGTGCGGGTCACCAATATCGAGCCGGGGCTGGTCGGTGGCACGGAGTTTTCAAATATCCGCTTCGGCGACGACGCCAAGGCGGCCGCGCTCTATGCCGGCGCCGATCCGCTGCTGCCCGAAGACATCGCGGAATCAGTGCATTGGGTCGCCAACCTGCCGGCGCGCGTCAACATCAACCAGTTGCAGATGATGCCGGTGACCCAGGCCTACGGCCCGCTGCCGGTCCATCGCAAGGCGTGAGACTCAATAAAAAAGGGAGCGGCCCGAAAGCCGCTCCCCTTTTTGACGTAACGATGATCTCCGGGGAGATCGTCGCGGACTAGAACTTAACTTCGGTACCGAACTCGAGGACGATTTCCTGGCCGCGGGTCTGGCCGGCGCCGGAAGCGCTGCCCGTGAAGCCCGTCGCATCGTAGCCATTGCCGTGCACGACGTTGTAGGCAACGCCGGCTTCGACATCGACGCCAGGCCCGATGATGTAGGTCGCGCCCGGGGTGATGGTGTCGAGCGTGAAGTGCGACTTCGGATCGGCCGAGGTGTTGGTCAGCGGGCCGCCAACGGTCGCGGCGATGCCGCCCTCATAGATACCACGCGACCACTCGACGCCGGTCGTGAGGTTGCCGATGGTGTAGGTGAAGCCGACGTCGATGTTCTTGTCGACTTCTTCCGGGTTCAGACCGCCGCCGTAGCCGTTCTTGAGGTTCGAGGTCTGCTCGAATGCAGCGCCGACGAGCCAGGGACCGTAGCCGACCGACAAGCCGCCATCCCAGATGAACGGGTTGGCCGTCGCGGCGAGGCCGGAAACCGTCTCCACCGCGTTCTTCTTCGCCGAGGCGGTCGTCAGACCGGCTTCGGCGTTGATCGCGAAGCCGGAAACCGTGCCGCTCCAGCTGAGCGCGCCCGAGAACACGTCACGCAGGAACGTGGTGCCGACGGCATAGGTGCCGTTCGCCGCGGTAACGGTCGTGCCGGGACCGGCGTTGCTGAACGTGCCGTTATCCGGCGCGTAGGAAACGGACAGCTGGGCGCCGTCGAAGGTCGGCGAGAAATAGGCGATGGACGTCATGTAACGATTGCCCATCCAGGCAGTCGTCGTATTGGTCGCGGCGCCGCTGCCGATGAAGGCGATGTCAGGCGAGTTCGCGTTCAGGAAGTAGTTCGGGCTCCAGCTCGGTGCGGCCATACCCTTGGCGCGACGGGCGTCGGTCTGGTCGCCCATGCGAACTTCGCCGAAGCTGTCGCCGAGCAAGTGAACCCAATCCTGCTTGATGGTCGTGAAGGCGCCCGAACCGGACGACTGCGGCTGGGCGCTGAACTCGATGAAGGCGCCGGCGGTCAGGCCGTTCTTGAACTTGGCATCGCCGGAGAGGTCGACGTTGGCGTAGGTCTTCATGCCGTCGGGCAGACGATCGGACGAGATCTGGGAGATCGAACCGCCGCCGTTGTTGCTGTGACCCTTCTGGCTGACATCGACGCCATACGCGAACTGCGCGATGCCGCTGATGCCGAGCTTCACCGGCGAATCGTCAGCGCGGGCGGCCTGCGACGCGAACGTCGCGGCGATCAGCGCGGTGGTCCCCAACAATACCTTCTTCATACAACCCTCCTAAGAAATTCCACGAAATACAAACCCGGCGAGAACTAAGGTGCCGAGTAGGGTGGCAAAAAAGCGGCAATTCGCTTAGTCACCAAAACTCTGCACAAAGATTTCTCATGGGAGATTACGGACCCGCCTTCGCTGGTCAACAAAGATGAATGATTTTCGTGCGCTTCGGCCGGAACTGTGTCTTGAACACCACAATTCCGGGCTGTTCCCAGTGATTTCTTGTATGAGGAATGACCGAAAGTACAATATGTTAGCGGCTCAATCTTTAATATTGTGCAACGCACACACGAGACTCCGCAGTTGCGAAATGACCGCGTCGCCATAACGAGGTGCGTCTCTTCGGGGCCTGCCGCGAACGGAACCGCGGCCGCAAAACCGCGAGAAACGTCAATCGGCTGGATTGGACATCTAGAGCATGATATGAGCCGCGCTGCCCTATGTAGTGCCGGGGTCAACCCCAGATCCGGCGGTCGGAGAGTCTAGAAGATGGCGAAGCGGTTTTGGTCGATCGGAAATGACAGAATTTTGGCGCGGCATCGGGGCCGGCTCGGCGGCGCGATGGTCGCCACGACGTTCGCGCTCGCCGTCAGCGCCTGCAGCCACGTAACGCCGGCCGAGACGACCCAGTACGGCAAGGACGAGAAGTACAACAAGCCCGCCCAGGAAACGATCTTCAGCAGCGATGGCGGCCTCGCCAAGATGCTCGGGCTGAAGAACGGCTCCAACAACAACGGCGCCCCCGGCGTCGGCGTGAACACCTATCTCTGGCGCGCGACGCTCGATACCCTGTCGTTCCTGCCGCTGTCCTCGGCCGATCCGTTCGGCGGCGTCATCATCACCGATTGGTATGCGCCGCCGGCCTCGCCGGACGAACGCTTCAAGGTGACGATCTATATCCTCGACCGCCAGCTCAACGCCGCCGCGCTCAAGGCCGCGGTGTTCCGTCAGACCAAGGATGCGACCGGCAACTGGATCGACGCCGCGGTCGACGCCAAGACGGCGCAGAAGCTGGAAGACCAGATCCTGACCCGGGCACGCGAGCTGCGGATCGCGTCGGCGCAGGCGGACGAACAGAAGCAATAACGACAGGCGGAACGGGTCCGGCCCCGCGGCCGGACCTGCGCCCCTCGCCCGAGCGGACGAGGTCTTTATCAGGACAGGCTCTCAAGGGTGATGGAGCGCTACAACTTTCTGGAATCCGAAGCACGCTGGCAGAAGGCCTGGGCCGATGCCGGCAGCTTCGCGGTCGAGACCGACCCGTCGCGGCCGAAATACTACGTGTTGGAGATGTTCCCCTATCCGTCGGGAAAGCTCCATGTCGGCCATGTCCGCAACTACACCATGGGCGACGTCGTCAGCCGCTACAAGCGGGCGCGCGGCTTCAACGTGCTGCATCCGATGGGCTGGGACGCCTTCGGCCTGCCCGCCGAGAACGCCGCGATCGCCTCGGGCGGCCACCCCGCCGACTGGACCTACGACAATATCGCGACCATGGGCCAGCAGCTCAAGTCGATCGGCCTCGCCTATGACTGGCGTCGCGAGATCGCGACCTGCCATCCCGAATATTACCGCCACGAACAAAAGATGTTCCTGGATTTCCTCGAGGCCGGCCTGGCCTATCGCAAGGAATCCTGGGTCAACTGGGATCCGGTCGAACATACCGTGCTCGCCAATGAGCAGGTGATCGAAGGCCGCGGCTGGCGCTCCGGCGCGCTGGTCGAAAAGCGCCTGCTGTCGCAATGGTTCCTGAAGATCACCGATTTCGCCGAAGACCTGCTGCAGGGCATCGAGACCCTCGACCGCTGGCCGGATCGCGTCCGTGTGATGCAGGCCAACTGGATCGGCAGATCCGAGGGCGCGCGGCTGTTCTTCGAACTGGTCGGCGACGGCTTCGAGGGCGAACAGCTCGAGGTCTTCACCACCCGGCCCGACACCCTGTTCGGCGCCGCCTTCTGCGCGATCTCGGCCAATCACCCGATCGCGCGCAAGCTGGGCCTCGAAGACCCGGAGATCGCCGAATTCAACGCCGACTGCAACCGCATCGGCACGAGCGAGGCCGCGATCGAGACGGCCGAGAAGCTCGGCCTGCGCACCCGGGTCCAGATCAAGCATCCGCTGAAGCCCGGCGAAACCCTGCCGCTCTACATCGCCAATTTCGTCCTCATGGAATACGGCACCGGCGCCATCTTCGGCTGCCCGGCGCATGACCAGCGCGATCTCGATTTCGCCAACAAGTATGGTCTGCCGGTCATTCCGGTGGTGCGCGCGGCCGACGGCCCGGTGCCCGAGATCACGACCGAAGCCTTCACCACGACCGACGGCGTGCTCGTCAATTCCGAGTTTCTTGACGGGCTGCCGGTGGCGCAGGCCAAGACCGCGATCATCGACCGCCTTGACTCTGCCGGCATCGGCCGTCGCACCATTCAGTATCGCCTGCGCGATTGGGGCGTGTCGCGCCAGCGCTACTGGGGCTGCCCGATTCCAGTGATCCATTGCCCGGTCTGCGGCATCGTCCCCGTGCCGGCCAGGGATCTCCCCGTGAAGCTGCCCGACGACGTCAGCTTCGACCAACCCGGCAATCCGCTCGACCGCCATCCGACCTGGAAGCATGTCGACTGCCCGAAATGCGGCGCCAAGGCGCGACGCGAGACCGATAC
>CAIUCF010000354.1 GCA_903897565.1 uncultured Rhodospirillales bacterium
ATCAAGGCCGCCGATCTGATCGGCAAGTACCGCATCCCCGTCGACGTCAACGTCAACCGCCACGGCGTGACCCGCGGGATGACGGTCTACTTCTTCGATCCCTCCGGCAATCGCAACGAGGTCTTCGCCGAGGGCTACGTCCACTACCCGGACGTCCCGACCCTGGTCTGGGACACCGACGATCTCGGCCATGCCTCGTGGTCGCAGGACAATATCGTGCGGCCCAGTTTCTTCGAAGTGCTGACCTGAGAGGGTTTTGCCGCCGGGCGTCGAAGGCCGAAACCCCGCGATCCCTGCGCCGACCGAGGCCGCCACCGCTGGGCGCGACGCGCGTGGCTGCCTCGGACTTGGCCAAAACTTTCCCTTACATAATGAAATTCGATCCGGAGTTTCGGTAATAATTTAATCTAATGAAGAATGCGATTTCTTCTAATAATCAATCGCATCACGTAGAAAATTCAGCCCTCATAAATTATTACATCTTTTCAGATAGTTAGAATACCCGAGACCAACAGAAGCCGGCTCATGCTGCTTCTGGCATATCCGATGCTTATGCGGAGGCACACGGCGCACCCAAGCCGACCAAAATTCTTCGAGGGACGGACATGACCGAATCAGTTGCAAGCGAAGCACTCCTGCCGCCCGGCTTCGAGACCCTGGAGCCCTTCGTCGCCTACTGGGCGCGCAAGACCACCAACGAACGCTGGGATCAGCGGGCGCGGGCGCCGATGGCGGAGATCACCGCTTTCTATGACGCCATGTACGCGAGCGCCGAGGACGCCATCGCCTGGCTCGATACGAATCACCCGCTCGGGGCCGAACTGCCCGCCCCCGCCGAACGGCTCGCCGAACTCTTGCTCGCGCTGGCGCATGTCGCGATTGCGGTCGAGATGCACCGCCAGCCGCGCTCGCCGCACACGACGTTCCCGCACGGCATCCGCGTCGCATCGGGTCCCTGGCCGCTTGGCTGAGCGCCGCGGCGACCGATCACAATAAGAAAATACCCGAGAGGAGGAACGTTTCAATGAGTGACGTGCTCGACATGCCGGGCGTCCAGGTTCCCTACGCGACCAACCTGACGACTGCGAATTGCCGCTCGACCGCCCCGATGTCGATCGAGCCCTATGTCTCGCCGGAGTTCTTCGAGCGCGAGCGCAAACAGGTCTTTGGCCGCGCCTGGCTCACGATGGGCCGTATCGAGCAATTGCCGAAGGCCAACAGCTACATCGTCAAGGATGTCGAGATCGCCAAGGCCTCCGTCCTGATCACGCGCGATACCGAAGGTAAAATCCGGGCGTTCCACAATGTCTGCACGCATCGCGGCAGTGCCGTCGCGCACGAATCATGTGGGGTGCGGAACCGCTTCACCTGCCGCTACCACGGCTGGACGTTCCGCAATGACGGCAGCCTGATGGGCGTACCCGACGAGGAGCTGTTCTTCGACTTCGATAAGTCCAAGCTGGGCCTGACGCCGATCGCCTGCGACGTCTGGGAAGGCTGGATCTTCATCAATTTCCAGAAGG
>CAIUCF010000355.1 GCA_903897565.1 uncultured Rhodospirillales bacterium
CCGCAGCTCCGCGAGGCAGGCTGCCGCCATGCGATGCTCCGGCGTCGCCAGGGTTCCCGGTCGCTCCCGCGGCAGGTAGCGCAGATGTTCGTTGATCGCGGTCAGCTGGAAGGCAATGGCGCGCGGATTAGAATCATCCGAGATCACCAGATCGAGCACGCCATCGGGCCGCAGGCTGGTGTAGTAGCGGCTGCGATAGGTCATCGTGCTGTCGCAGACCTCGAGCAGGGCTTCGAAGGCGGCGGGCTCGCTGTCGCCGGGCACCGTGCCGAGAATGCGGACAGCCCCGGCGGTCTGGATCGCGCGCTCGATACGGCGGCCGAGCTCGAGGAAGCGCCAGCCGAGGCCGCGGGTCATGTTCTCCATCGCCAGGCCGTTGAAGGTGGCGATCCGCATCAGCCAGCCTTCGAGCTCGGCAGCTGCGGCGGCCGGCGGCCGGCCTGACAGGCTGATCGGCATGCCGAGAGGGTTGAGCAGGCGCCAGGCGTCCATCGACAGACGGTCGCGCACCGTCGTCGCCGAATGATGCAGCGCGGTGAAGATCGGCGGCAGACCCTCATCGAATGCGGTCAGCAGGTTGCCGAGTTTGGCCGGCTGCGCCGGACGTACGCCGAAGCGGCTGAGACAGCGGGTCAGCGCCGGAATGGCGGCGGCGCCGAGCGCTGCATCCGGCAGGTAGCGGTTCATGGTCGCGCGGGCGAGCCGCAGCATCACCTCGGTACGCTCGACATAGCGGCCGAGCCAGAAGAGATTATCGGCGACCCGGCTCGGCAAATCGACGGTGGCCGTCCGCCGCAGCGCCACCGACTCGCTTTGCGACGGCCAAAGAGTCTCGATCTCGACCGGGGCGCTCGAAAGAATCCAGGTGTCCTTGCTGCCGCCACCGGCCTGCAGGGAGACGACCGGATCGCCGGCGCGCCGCGAAACCCGGGTGAGGCCGCCGGGCATGACGACCCAGTCGGTGCCGCTCGCGGCGATATAGGTGCGCTCCACCATGGGCCGCGACACCAGCTTGCCGTCCTGCCAGCCGGGGACGCAGGAGAGGTTGAGGCGGCGCTGCGCGACGAAGGCATGCGGACGTTTGCGGACGCGGGCCTCGAGCGCCTCCAGCGATTCCTCGTCGAGCGTATCGCAGAATACGGGCTCGAAGGGGAAGCTGCGAAAGGCCGGCTTGATCACATAGTCGCGAATCCGCCCCATGACCTCCTGGAGCAACTCGGGATCGCCGAGCCATTGCGACTCGGCTTGCGGCATCAGCAGGTCTTCGCCGAACAGCTCACGATTGAGCTGCGGCAGATAGCCGAGCATCGCCGGCGCTTCGACCACGCCGCTGCCGAGGCGATTGCAGACGGCGACGTGACCGCGACGGTGGGCGGCGACCAGGCCCGGCACGCCGAGGGCGGATCCGGCCTTGAGCCAGAGCGGGTCGCAGTAATCATCGTCGAGCCGCCGCAGGATGCCGTCGACCGGCTGCAGCCCGCTCAAGGTCTTCAGGTAGACGCGGTCGTAGCGGACGGTCAGGTCCTCGCCGGCGACCAGCGGATAGCCGAGATAGCGCGCGAGATAGGCGTGCTCGAAATAGGTCTCGTTATAGGGGCCGGGCGTCAGCAGCACGACCTGCGGCTCGCCGCCGGTGCCGCGCGAGCGCCGCGCCGCGATGCTGGCGGCGTGATTGATATTGTCGCGCAGCGCCCGGAAGAAGCCGGCCAGGCGATGGACGGGCTGGGCACGGAAGGATTCCGAGAGGCAGCGCGAGGTGACGATGCGGTTCTCGAGCGCATAGCCGGCGCCCGAAGGCGCCTGGGTGCGATCGTTGAGCACCACCCAGCGCCCGTCCGGCTGGCGCCCGAGATCGACGGCGATGAAGTGGAGATGCGTGCCATCCGGCGGCGTGATGCCGTGGCAGGGGCGCAGGAAGCCGGGATTGCTGAGCACCGCGCCGGGCGCTACCGAGCCCGACTGGAACAGCGATTGCGCGCCGTAGATATCGCCGACCACGAAATTCATCAGCCGCGCGCGCTGAATCAGCGCCGCCTCGATGCCCTGCCATTCCGCTTCTTCGATGACCAGCGGCATCGGATCGAGCGGCCAGGGACGGGCGAGCCCTCGGGGGTCACCATAGACGTTGTAGGTGACGCCGTTCTCGCGGATCTGGCGC
>CAIUCF010000356.1 GCA_903897565.1 uncultured Rhodospirillales bacterium
CGCTCGACGAGCGCGATAAAACGGTCGGTGCCGGTTTCCTGCGCCAGGATCTTGATGCGGGCGCGGTAGATGTTGTCGCGGCGGCCGAGCGCGTTGTAGACGCGCAGGATCGCTTCCATATAGCCGAGGAATTCCGGCTCCGGCACGAAGTCGCGCAGCTTGATGGCGATGATCGGCGTGCGGCCGAGCCCGCCGCCGGCCCAGACTTCGAACCCGACCTGTCCGGCCTCGTTGCGCTTGGCGACGATGCCGATGTCGTGGACCTTGATGGCGGCGCGATCATTCGGGCTGCCGGTGATAGCGATCTTGAACTTGCGCGGCAGGAACGAGAATTCCGGATGCAACGTCGACCATTGCCGCAGGATCTCGCCATAGACGCGCGGGTCGACGATCTCGTCCGCGGCGGCGCCGGCGAATTCGTCGGTCGTCACGTTGCGGATGCAATTGCCGCTGGTCTGGATGGCGTGCATGTCGACATCGGCCAACGCGGCCAGGATATCCGCCGCCTCTTCCAGCTTCGGCCAGTTGTACTGGATGTTCTGCCGCGTCGTGAAATGACCGTAGCCGCGGTCATAGACCCGCGCGATGTGGCCGAGCTGGCGCAGCTGCGGCGCGCTCAGCACGCCGTAGGGGATCGCGACCCGCAGCATATAGGCGTGAAGCTGGAGATACAGGCCGTTCATCAGCCGGATCGGCCGGAATTCTTCCTCGGTCAGCTCGCCGGCGAGGCGCCGTTCGACCTGCTGGCGGAACTCGGCGACGCGCTCGCGCAGGAACCGGCGATCGAATTCGTCATAGTGATAGATGCCGGCATGGTCGACCGCAGCGACGGCGCCATTGGCGCCGCGGAGATCGAGGGGGGTGACTGCACTGCTCATGGGGCGAAACTCTGCTCAGGGCCTGGTTTCAGGAAGGGTTGACGGCCAGATCGGTGCGCACGCTCGGACCGATGGCCCGAACCCGCTCGCGCATCGTCACCGGGACGACATCGGCATTCTCGGTCTCGACCGGCACCGTATAAACATCGACCACGACTTCGCGCCGCGCCCAGTCTTGTGCCTGGTCGAGAGCGGGCGCATCGGCGCCGACGGCAAGCACTGCGGCATCGGCGATCCGCTCGACCCAGGTGTCGCCCGGGCCGTACCAGACGACGCGGCCGTCGCGCAGGCGGTTCGCCGTCACGACGACGGCTCCGGAGCGGGAATTCTCGACTTTCTTCGCCATCTCTGGGCGTTCCTCAATCTTCTATAAGGGTCCGGGCCACGCACCGGCTGCCGGAAGGTTCAAAATCGCGACCGGCGGGGACAGGTCGGTTATATGCGTCGGCGGCAGCGCCGAGTAACGCATAATTTGCAGGTTCATCCACTATATTGGACAGATCGAAATCGGAGATCGTTTTAAATCACGAAATCGACGATGCCATCGCACCGGCTTTTCAGCCCGGCAAGTCTGCTGAGCCGACAGAGATCGGCCAGGGAGACGCCCGCCATGTCGGTCAGCATGTTCTGGTGAAAGCGTTCCACCAACGGCAGGACGACCTTGCGCATCGTCGCCGACGGCGATTGCTCGAGCGGCACCGGCAGATCGCCGCCCAGCACCGCCCGGGTAATCATGGCAACCGTGATTCCGGACTTCTCGCCGCCCAGCAGATAGCCGCCGCTCGGCCCGCGCATACTCTTCAAGAGGCCGGCGCGGCTTAAACGCTGCAGCACGGCTTCGAGCTTGCGGGTCTCCAGGCCTTGGTGCTCTGCGAGCGCGGACGCCGACAGCGGACCGGCCGTGCCGTTGAAGGCGACATCCAGCATCAGATCAATGGCAAGAAGCACCCGGCGCGGAAGCCATGCGGCAAGACCCGTCAGAGCCGCCACCGCGGATGTCTCGGACCCATCAATGCTCGCCGCCAATCCATCAGCCTGCACGATCACGCTCTTTCATAAAAGTGACCCATTCGCCCGAATATATCGGGTGAGTCTCGCGATTTATCCAGATTAATTTTGTAATAGGAGAAAATTCCCGAGCGGAGAGGCATTCCTCCGCGGGTCAGGACAATTTCCCGCAGGGCGCTGCAAGCCCGTGCCTCGGGGCGAAAAAGCCCTTAGACTACCGCTCGGCACTCGGTTGTGCCGCAGTCGTGAGGGTCTCTGCCCGGACGATGCGTTAGGGTGGGATCGATGAAGGAACCGAAGACCAAAGTCCTCCAACTGCTGAGAGCGCTGGACAAGTTGATCATCGACTTGTCGACCAACATCGCAGAGGCCCGAAGCGGGATCAGTCATCACTCGCTCCATGGCTATCGGCAATACCGGGCGAAACTGGACGAATACCACTCCCTCGTCGCCGTCATCGAGCACCAGCTGCTCGAGATGCCGCCTGGCCGCCAGGAGCGCGTGCGCTCTCGCTTGTTCGACCGCGAACGCGAGGCCCTGGCTCTCATTATCCACGCTGCACTCGATTTCTTTTTTGCTCTCTCGGCCATCCCCAACCTGCCGATCGGGATCCGCGAATGCTTCGAGCAGGAACTGTTGTCGCTGCAGCGAGCGGAGGCACGCCTGTCGGCGCCGGAGCACACCGGCAAGCTCTCGCCTGCACTCGCCGGCGATCTCGAGACGGCCGGCCTGCTCCTGGCCGAGATCATGGCCAAGGCACCGGCACTGCTCAATTTCGGAACCGCGAAATAGCTCTTAACGCGCATCCCTGAGGGCATGCACGGCGCTCACCACCGCCGCGGCCGCGTCATCGATCTCGGCGGCGGTGGTGAAGCGTCCGAAGCCGACCCTCAGCGCGCCGGCAGCCTGCTGCGAAGGCACGCCGAGCGCCGCCAGGACGTAAGAGCTCTCCACCGACGCCGAGGTGCAGGCAGAGCCCGTCGACAGAGCCAGTCGCGGCAACGACGCCATCAGGTCGAGCGCCGCCACGCCCTCGACCGAGAGATTGAGGTTTCCGGGAATGCGCAAGTCCGGATGGCCATGTCGAGATACGCCGCGCAGTGCCGCGAGCCCGCCCAGGAACCGCGCCGCCAGCGCGCCAAGCCGCGCCGCTTCACCCACCATCTCTTCCCCGGCGATCCGAGCCGCCGTGCCCAAGGCGACGCAGAGGGCCGGCGACAGCGTCCCGGAGCGGAGCCCCCGCTCCTGACCACCGCCGCTGAACAGCGGCTCGAGACGGACACGGGGGCGACGCCGCACGTACAATGCGCCGACCCCTTTGGGGGCGTAGATCTTATGGCCCGAGATCGACAGCAGATCGATCTTCATCGCCTCGACGTCGAGCGGCATCTTGCCGAAACCCTGCGCCGCGTCGCTATGGAACAGCGCGCCGTAGCGGCGACACAGGGCGCCGATCGCGGCCAGATCCTGGATCACCCCGATCTCGTTGTTGACCGCCATCACCGAGACGAGACTGGCGCCTTTGCGAAGATTTTCCTCGAGCAGAGCAAGATCGAGAAGCCCATCCGGGCCCACCGGCAGAATCTCAATCTCGGCCCCTTCGTCAGCGAGATCGCGGACCGATTCGAGCACGCATTTATGCTCGGTCGCGACGGTCAGGACGCGTCGCGGCTGGTCCGGACGATGACGCCCGAGGAAACGCACCGCGCCCTTGATGGCAAGGTTGTTAG
The DNA here is from genome assembly GCA_903897565.1 of uncultured Rhodospirillales bacterium. Taxonomy (GTDB): domain Bacteria; phylum Pseudomonadota; class Alphaproteobacteria; order ATCC43930; family CGMCC-115725; genus CAIXXC01. Next base: position 3,617 of record CAIUCF010000356.1, read on the forward strand.
CTTCGGTCGCGCCCGAGGTGAAGACGATCTCCCTCGGATCGGCGCCGATGAGGTTCGCGATATCGCCGCGGGCCGCCTCGACGGCGTCGTCGGCCTCGCGGCCGAAGGCGTGCCCCGTGGAATGCGGATTGCCGAAGCGGGCCGTGAACCACGGCAGCATCGCGTCCACGACTCGGGGGTCGACGGGCGTCGTCGCCTGGTAGTCAAGATAGATCGCGTCGTTCGCCGGCCGTCGCGGCGGCGTGGTGACGGCCGCCATCACCCGCGCCCCCAGGTCCGCAGCCGCAGTGCGCGCCATGCCGCGACCAGGCGGTCGATCTCGGCCTCGGTCGTCTCCAACCCCAGGCTCACGCGGATCGCGCTGCGCGCATCCTCCGGCGCCACGCCCATGGCCGAGAGGACATGGCTCGCCTTGACCTTGCCAGACGAGCAGGCGGCACCGGCGCTGACGCCGATCCCGCCGAGGTCGAGCGCAATAATCTGAGTCTCGGCCGGAACGCCCGGCATCGAGATCGCCAGGGTGTTGGGCAGACGGTCGACCTTGACGCCATAAACCTCGGCCGCCGGATCGATTTCCAGCAAGGCAGCGGCGGCGCGATCCCGCAGCGGCGCCACCCGCGCCCAATTCTGCGCTTCGCCCAGAGCCTCGACCATTGCGACACCGAACCCGACGATCCCGGCGACATTCTCCGTTCCCGGCCGCAACCCACCCTCCTGGCCGCCGCCGGGGCGTGGCCGCAGCAGCTCGGGCGAGCGCGCGATCAAGGCGCCGACACCTTGGGGACCGCCCAGCTTATGCGCCGACACCGTCAGCAGATCGACTTCGCGGGCGTCGAACGGAACACGGCCGACGCATTGCACCGCGTCGCAGTGGAACAGCGCACCGGCCCAACGCGCGAGCCGGGCGATTTCCGCCACCGGCTGCAGCACGCCGGTCTCGTTGTTCGCGGCCATGACCGACACCAGCGCCGTGTCGCCGGCCTCGGCGAGCAGCGAACGCAGGGCATCGAGATCGACCACACCGGCGCGATCGACCGGGATCCGCACGGCTTCGGGCGCGGCACCGAGAATCGAATCATGCTCGACCGCGCTCACCAGCACTTTCCGGGCACCTGTCGCCGACAGCGCGATGCGGTTGGCCTCGGTGCCGCCGCTCGTGAACACCTCTGTCGCGCCGCGCGACTGCCCCCAGCCCTCACGGATCCGGTCTCGAGCATGTTCGTCCCG
>CAIUCF010000357.1 GCA_903897565.1 uncultured Rhodospirillales bacterium
CGCGCCGTCCGACATGATCCTCAAGGGGTTGACGCCGGCCGAGGTTCAGGCCGTGCCGTGGCTGCAGCCGTATTTCGCGACCCCCGAGGGCGCGATGAACCTCACCATCCAGGCCTTCATCATCGAATCCGAGGGCAAGAAGATCATCGTCGACACCTGCGTCGGCAACGACAAGAAGCGCGATTTCCCGCCGTGGAACGAGATGAACGGCCCGTTCCTGACCGACCTCGCCAAGGCCGGCTTCACCCGCGAATCGATCACCACCGTGCTGTGCACCCATCTCCATGTCGATCATGTCGGCTGGAACACGATGCTGGTCGACGGCAAGTGGGTGCCGACCTTCCCCAAGGCCAACTACCTGTTCGCCAAGATCGAATGGGCGCATTGGCAGGCCGAGATCGCCGCGCTCAAGGCCAATCCGCCGCCACCGCCGGAAGAAGGCGAACTGCCGATCGACCCCAGCCAGGTCATGAATGACTCGGTCATCCCGATCATCGACGCCGGGTTGCACACCCTGGTCGCGACCGATCATGTCATCACCAGCGAGGTCTCGCTGATCCCGACGCCGGGCCATACCCCGGGCCATGTCAGCGTGCGCATCCGCTCGAACGGCGAAGAGGCGATGATCACCGGCGATATGATGCATCACCCCTACCAGATCGCCGTGCCCGACCAGTGCAGCAATTTCGACACCGACGAAGCCCAGGGTCAGGCCACCCGCCACACCTTCGTCAAGACCAATGCCGACACCGGCGTCCGCATCTTCGGGACCCATTTCTCGGCGCCGACGGTCGGCTGCATCGTCAGCGACGGCAAGAGCTACAAGCTCAAGGTCTAGCTGACGCCCACTCCACTTCTCCCTCCCCCATCAAGGGGGAGGGTTTTGTTTTTTGGGCTTATGGTGCGACGAGCAGTGTCTCCAGAAACGCCCGCGTCGCCTCCGGGATCGGCGTCGGCCGGTTGGTTTCCCTGTCGACATAGACATGGACGAAATGTCCGGCCGCCGCGGCGCTGGCCTCGTCGTTGCGGAACAGCCCGACCTCGTATCTGACGCTCGAGCGGCCGAGTTGGGTTACCCGCACCCCGGCGTCGATGGTGTCGGGAAAGGCGACCGGCGCGAAATAGCGACAACCGGTCTCGACCACCAGGCCGATCGCCGGGCTCGAGGCGATGTCGAGCACCCCGGCCTCGATCAGCATCTGGTTCACCGCGGTGTCGAAGAACGAGTAGTAGACGACGTTGTTGACGTGGCGATAGGCGTCGTTGTCCATCCAGCGCGTGGTGATGCGGCGGAACGCCGGGTAGAGCGCGCGGGTCGGGACGGCTGGTGCCGGCGGCTTGTCGGCCATGGTCTCTCCTGTCTGGCAGCGGCTCCGGAATTTCCGCTATGGTGGCGTCGCGTCGAACCATAATACGCCATCGATGCAACTCGAAAGGACGTCATCCATGAAGATCCGGGCCGCCGTACTGCGCCAGATGGGGGCAAGCCGTCCCTATGCCGAAAGCCTGCCCCTGAGCATCGAGGAGATCGAACTCGATCCGCCCGGCCCCGGCGAAGTGCTGGTCAGGATCGCTGCTGCCGGGTTGTGTCATTCCGATCTCTCCGTGATCAATGGCGACCGTCCACGGCCGGTGCCGATGGCGCTCGGCCACGAGGCGGCCGGCGTGGTGACCGCCCTCGGCCCCCAGGTCGACGACCTTGAAATCGGCGATCACGTCGTCATGGTGTTCATGCCAAGCTGCGGGCATTGCCTGCCGTGTTCGGAGGGCCGTCCGGCTTTGTGCGAGCCCGGTGCCGCCGCCAACGGCAAGGGCGAGATGCTGGCGGGCGGGCGTCGCCTCCATAGCCATGCCGGCCCGGTCAATCACCATATGGGCGTCTCGGCCTTCGCCGATCACGCCGTGGTCTCGCGACGCTCCCTGGTCAAGATCGACAAGAGCCTGTCCCTGACCGAGGCGGCGCTGTTCGGCTGCGCAGTGCTGACCGGGGTCGGCGCGGTCGTCAACACGGCGCGGCTGCGGGCCGGGCAGACCGCGGTCGTGATCGGCCTCGGCGGGGTCGGTCTCGCTTCGCTGCTCGGCGCGGTCGCCGCCGGCGCCGCCCAAGTGATCGGCGTCGATCTGTCCGACGACAAGCTGGCGCTCGCCCGCGAGCTCGGTGCGACGGCGACGATCAACGCCCGCGATGCCGACGCGGTCGACCAGGTCAAGGCGCTGACCAAGGGCGGCGCCGATTTCGTGTTCGAGATGGCGGGCTCGCTGCGCGCGCTGGAGACCGCGTTCAAGATGACCCGGCGCGGCGGCACCACGGTGACCGCCGGCCTGCCGCCGCCCGACACGGCGCTGCCGGTCAATGTCGTCACCCTGGTCGGCGAGGAGCGCACCCTCAAGGGCAGCTATATCGGCACCGCGGTGCCGGTGCGCGATATCCCCCGCTACATCGCCCTCTACCAGGCCGGAAGGCTGCCGGTCGACCGGTTGATGAGCGGGCTGCTGTCGCTCGACGAGATCAATCTCGGCTTCGACCGGCTCCATGCCGGCACGGTGGTGCGGCAGGTGATTACGTTCTGAGGGAAATCGTGACCGTCGTCATCCCGGCTTTCGCCGGGATGACGGGAGGAGCGGGGCTCGGCCCTGGTCTATGGAATATCCAGCACGACATGGCCGAGCTTGGCGCCGGCCTCGACGGTCTCGTGCGCGCTGACGATATCCGCCAGAGGAAAGCGGGCGGCGATGGCGAATTGCGCCTTGCCGGTGGCTGACCAGGCGGCGATGTCGTCGATCGCCTGTTGCCGCGCCGTCGGCGAGATCGTGTAGACCAGCACCGGGCGCACGAGCACGTTCAGGGTCGCCAGCGGATAGAACGGAATCGGCGGTACCTGGTTGCCCATCGAGGCATAGCCGGTGATCGCCCCGTCCGGCGCGATCACCTTCATCGCGGTCTCCAGATTGCCGCCGAAATCGACCTCGACGATGCGGTGGATGCCGCGGACACCGAGCGCCGTCTCGATCCGCGCCGCGACGTCCTCGGTGCGATAGTTGATGACGAGATCGGCCCCGGCAGCGCGGGCATGGGCGGCCTTCTCCTCGCCGCTGACCGTGGCGACGACGCAGGCCGCACCCGCCCATTTGGCGAGCTGGATGGCGTAATGTCCGACCACGCCGGCGCCGCCGGTCACCAGCACGTTGAGACCCTTGACGGGACCGTCGGCGAACAGGCAGCGATGCGCCGTCATCACCGGGATGCCGAGGCAGGCACCCTGTGCGGCGGTGAGGCCGGCGGGGAGCAACGGTGCGAAAGCATTGGGGACGCAGGCATATTGCGCCGATGTGCCGAAGGGCCGCTCCCAGGCGGCGTTGAAGACCCAGACGCGCTGGCCGATGCGGCCGGGATCGACCCCGGCGCCGACCTTGTCGATGACCCCGGCGGCGTCGCTGTTCGGCACAACACGCGGATAGGCGATCGGCTTGCGCAGGCCGGCCCGGGTCTTGACGTCGGAGGGGTTGACGCCCGAGGCCTCGATCCGCACCCGGACCTCGCCGGCGGCGGGCTCGGGATCGGCCATCTCGCCAACCCGCATCACGTCACGGGCGGTGCCGTTGGTCTCGTACCAGGCTGCAAGCATGTCTCGTGTCCCTTGAACGGTTTCTTGATCCGGCGGCGATCCTGCCACATCGGCAGGTCGGCGTCACATGGCGAAGGAATACCCGCCATCGACCGGATAGGTCTGGCCGGTTTCCATGTCGCTACCGATGCCGGATGGTGAACTCTTCCACCGGGGCCCGTTCGGTACGGAGTCGATTCGCAGCCACTTCTGCGTCCATAAATCCGACCGCCATGCCGGATACGAGGATCTGATCCTCTGGGATGCCCAATACGCGATGAACCACCGCACCATGATCGCACCATGACTGCTGCGGACAAGTTTCCAACCCGGCTGCGCGCGCCAGAATCATGACATTCTGCATGAAGGCACCGCAATCCAACCACGCACCTTGGGACATCGTCCGCTCTATGACGAAGAACAGACCGAGGGGAGCACCGAAGAAGGCGAAGTTGCGAAGATATGCACGTGTTCGGCCGTCGATGTCGTCCCGATCAATGCCGTAAATCGCGAACAGGTCGAGCCCTACCTTGCGTCGTCTGGCGAGGTAGGGCTCGACTATCTTTTCCGGGAGGTAATTATATTCGTCCGATCTTTCGCCGCGGAGGACCGCGGAGGAGACTTCCTCCGTCAGCAGGTCCTTCGTCTTTCCCGTTACAACATGCACCCGCCACGGCTGCATGTTCTGGGCGGAAGGAGCCCGACTCGCGCCGGCAAGGATTGCATCGATGGTTGAATCGTCGACAGGGTCGGCCTTAAAGCCGCGTACGGAGCGGCGCTCCGCCACGATGGTGAAGGTTGCCCTGTCGCAGAAGTGAGACGCGGCAGCCTCCCGATTCGTTTGCACTGCGCTCTCCGGGGAATGAGTGTCGGTCATCTCAGTGCTCCATCTTTGAAAATAGCCGCGCATTGATCAGCTCAGGAAGATCGAGAGGCTGACTTTGCTGATCTGCTGGGCATCCTGCTCGCGATCCACTCTGGC
>CAIUCF010000358.1 GCA_903897565.1 uncultured Rhodospirillales bacterium
CGCTCGACTGGGACGACATCATCGCCGAGCTGGTGATCGCCGGGATCGGTTCCTGGGATGAAATCGCCCGCGAGATGACCCTGCCCCGCCTCTACGCCCTGCGCCGCTGCTGGCGCCGCCGCGCCAAACCGACGGCGAAAACCGAAGATCTCTCGACCCTGGTCGGCCTGCTGGGCGGGCCGGGCCCGATCCGATGAGGACCGCATGAGCAGAAATCGTAAGTTGAGCAGCGGCCTCGCCCAGGATCTGGGCGAGGCGAAGCAGCAGCTCGAGGAGTTTCAGGATCAGGCGCAAGCCGTCGCCGCCGCGCTCACCGCACTGGGCGACAGCGCTGGCGGCCAGATCAAGGCGATGACGGCGGTGCTGGTCAAGACCTTGACCGATGCATCGGCCGCGGCGACCAAGTCCCATGCCGATATCGCCAGTTTGGAATTGCAGAAGGCGACCCGGCAGATCGAATCCGTGCTGGCGCCGCTCGATCGCACCATCGACCGCACCTTTATGGGCATGCTCGAGGGCACCCGGACCCTGCAGCAGGGCCTCGCCGCACTTGGGCAATCCTTCGTGTCGGAGGAGATCGCGCTGAACGAGCGCCGGCTCAGCCATTGGGTCGCGACCGAGGCGGCCAAGACCCTGGCGAACCTGGAAGGCAACACCACGCGGCAGGCCAGCGACGCGGCGAGTGCCGCCGCCGGCAAGACCGCGCAGACTGGCGCCGCCTCGGCCTCGATTTTCACCAGCGCCAAGCAGGCGGCGGCCGGTGCCTATGCCGCGGTCGCGCCGATCCCGATCATCGGACCGATCCTGGCACCGGCCGCAGCGGCGACCGCCTTTGCCGCCGTCCTCGCCTTCGACGTCGCCAGCGCCGCGGGTGGTTGGGACCGGGTACCGGCCGACGGCATGATGGCGGAACTCCATAAGGACGAGATGGTGTTGCCGGCGGGGCTCGCCGGGAATTTACGCGACTCGCTCGGCCAGGGCGGTGGCGGTCCAGTGACGTTGAACTACGCGCCGAGCCTCGGCGGCGGCAGCGCGGCGATGTCACGCGGCGATGCCGAGGCGTTCTTCCGCAACCATGGCGACCTGATGCTGACCCATCTCCGCAACGCCTGGCGCAACGGACGCTTTGCCCCATGACGATCCCGCAGTTTCCGACCCTGCCCGGGCTCGGCTGGTCGCGCGCCAAGCGGCCGATCTTCTCGACCCGGATCGCGACCCATGTCTCGGGTCGAGAAGTGCGCAGCGCCAATTATGTCTATCCGCTCTACGAGTTCGAACTGACCTACGAGTTGCTGCGCGCCGGCGCGGCGCAGGAGTTGGAGACCCTGATGGGCTTCTTCCTGCAGTGCCAGGGCCAGGCCGGCGTGTTTCGCTATCTCGACCCGGAGGATCATCTGGTTATGGGGCAGAGCCTCGGCACCGGCGACGGCATCACCACCGGATTCAGCGCGCTGCGCAGTCTCGGCGGCTGGGTCGAGCCGGTGGGCAATATCGAAACCGTCACGCGAGTCTCGGTCGGCGGCGTCGATACCGCCACGGGCTGGGCGATCGCGGCACCCAATACGCTCGCCTTCGCCGCGGCGCCGGCGCTCGGCAAGACGGTGACGGCCGATTTCAGCTTCTCCTATCTCTGCCGCTTCGGAGAGGATAAGCACGCTTATGAAGAATTCATGAGCTCGTTCTGGAGCAACAAGAGCGTCAAATTCCAGACCGTGAGGGCGTCATGAAGCCGGCCTCCCCCGATCTGGTCGCCTATCTGCAGAACACCACGCAGTTCCTGTTCGCCGATTGCTTCACCCTGACCCTGCGCACAGGTACGCAACTCTTCGTCTGCGACCGCGATATTCCCATCACTGTTGCCGGCACCGTGTTCGCGGCCAATGGCATCCGCGTCTCGGGGCTGAAATACGCGATCAAGATCGGCGTCGATGTCGACGAGCAGGACATCACGATCGCGGCGAGTTCTGCCGATCTCATCGATGGCGTGCCGTTTCTGGTCGCGTTGCGCCGCGGCGTGCTCGACGGCGCGACGATCCAGCGCGACCGCGCCTTCTTCACCGCCTGGACCGCGCCGGCGATCGGCTCGGTGACCCTGTTTCATGGCCGTGTCTCGACGGTCGACAAGATCGGACGGACCGAGGCGAGCCTGAAGGTGAAATCGGATCTGGTATTGCTCGACACCGACATGCCGCGCAACCTCTACCAGCCTTCCTGCCTGCACACGCTCTACGATGCCGGCTGCAGTGTCGATCGCGCAGCGCACACGGCGACGGGCGCGGTGCAGGCCGGCTCGACCGTCGCCCGGATCGTCTGGACGGGTGCCACGGCGGGGACCTACGACCAGGGCACGCTGGTCTTCACCTCGGGCGCCAATGCCGGGGTTCAGGTGACGATCAAGACTTCTGACTCTTCCGGCAATCTGACCTTGAGCTATCCGCTCGATGCCGCGCCGGGGGTCGGCGACGGCTTCACGATCTCGGCGGGCTGCGATCATTCGACCGGGAGCGGCGGCTGTCTCAAGTTCAGCAATCTGCCGAATTTCCGCGGCTTCCCCTTCGTGCCGCCGCCCGAGACGGCTTATTAGGGTAGGCGCCATTGCTCATCTTCGTCATTGCGCGCTGCGCTCGCAATGACGACGCGCGAAGGGTGGGATCGAGCATGACCGAGCAGGAACAGCGCGGCGCCATCATCGCCGAGGCTCGGCGTTGGCTCGGCACGCCCTATCATCACGCTGCCGACGTGCCCGGCGCCGGCTGCGATTGCGGGATGCTGATCGTGCGGGTGTTCGTCGATAGCGGGTTGGTGGCACCGTTCGACCCTAGGCCCTATCCGCGCGACTGGCATCTGCATCGCGACGAGGAACGTTATCTCGGCTTTGTTACCGACCGTGCCAGAGAAGTCGAGGCGCCCCTGGCGGGCGATGTCGTCGTGTTCCGTCATGGCCGCAGCTTCAGCCATGGCGGGATCGTCAGCGCGATTGCGCCGATCCGGCTGATCCACGCCTCCTGGCCGGCACGGATGGTGATCGAGGAAACCCTGGACGGTTCGCCCTTCGCGGCCAAGCCGCAGCGCTATTTCAGCTATTGGGGAGGTCGGCGGTGAGTTTCTTCTCGACCCCGGCGCAGCCGGCCAATCAGGCAATCAAATATACCGGGCTGCAGGTCCAGACCGCGGTCAATACCTTGCCGGTGCCGATCGTGATGGGTCTCGCCAAGCTGGCGCCGAACATCATCGATTACGACGATTACCGCGCGGTGAGCCAGAATCAGGGTGGTGGCGGCAAGGGCGGCGGCGTGCCCTCGGCCACCAGCTACGAGTACTACGCGACACTCATCATGGCACTGTGCGAAGGCCCGATCGGCGGCGTCACCAATATCTGGAAGGGCAATACGACCACCACTTTGGCCAAGCTCGGATTTACGCTGTTCAGCGGGGCGACGCCGCAGGCGGCCTGGAGCTACATGGCGTCCAAGCATCCGAGCAAGGCGCTCGGCTATAACGGCACGGCCTATGTCGCCGTCGCCAATTACGATCTCGGCGGCTCGCCCAGCCTCAGCAATCATAATTTCGAGATCAAGGGCCTGCATTACGGCACCGGCAGCAATGGTCAGGATGCCGATCCGACGCATTGTATCATGGAGATCCTGACCAATCCGCACTGGGGCGCGGGCTTTCCGGCGGGATCGATCGATCTGACCAGTCTGGGGCTGGGCAGCTACGCCGCCGGTGGAGGATCGAGTGTCAGCTACGGCCGGGCGGCGACCTCGCTGGGCGCCTATTGTCAGGCGCTCGGCCTCTGTTTCAGCCCCTGCCTCTCCAGCGTCGAGAGTGCGTCCTCGGTGCTGCAGCGCTGGGTCAAGCTCACCAATTGCGCGGCGGTGTGGTCGGGGACGACGCTCAAGTTCATCCCCTATGGCGACGAGCCGGTCTCGGGCAACGGCATCACCTATGAGCCGGACGTCACGCCGCTCTATGATTTGACGGATGACGATTTCGTCGGCGACGCCTCGTCCGACCCGGTCGAGGTCACCCGCAGCGACGTCGCCGACGCCAAGAACGTCGTCCGTGTCGAGATCGCCGATCGCGCCAACGCCTATAACCTGACGCCGATCGAATCGCGCGACGAGA
>CAIUCF010000359.1 GCA_903897565.1 uncultured Rhodospirillales bacterium
GTGCTGCCGCGCCGGCCGGACTGCCCCGCCAGCCTGCTGTGCAGCGCCGGCCTCGACTCTCTCGCCATTCGCATGCCCCGTCACCCGGTGGCGCTCGCCCTGTTGGCGGCATCGCGCCGGCCGATCGCAGCGCCGAGCGCCAATCGCGCCGGCCGGGTCAGCCCGACGACGCCGGACCATGTTCGCGAGGAACTCGAAGGCCGCATCGACATGATCCTCGACGGCGGGCCCTGCACCGTCGGGGTCGAATCGACGGTGCTCGACCTCACCGGTCCCACACCCCTGCTGCTGCGCCCTGGCGGGCTCGCGCGCGAGGAGATCGAGGCGATCATCGGTCCCGTGACGGTGCCTACGCCCCAGGCCACCGATGACGAGGGTGAAGCGCCACGGCTGAGCCCCGGCATGCTGTCGAGCCATTACGCGCCGGCGATCCCGGTGCGGCTCGAAGCTAGGGAGCCGCGTGATGGCGAGGCATTCCTCGGCTTCGGCAGTCCCGCGCCGGGCGTGCGTGCGCCTGATCTCCAGCTGAGCGCCGCCGGCGACACGACCGAGGCGGCGACCCGGCTTTTCGCCAGTCTGCGCGCGCTCGACCGCCCCCCCTTCACCGCCATCGCGGTGATGCCGATCCCGGAAACCGGGCTTGGGACGGCGATCAACGACCGGCTGCGCCGCGCCGCAGCCCCGCGGCCCGCCGCGTCATGACCGAGCCTGTCATCTCGAAGCTGAAGGCGCTGCTCGGGTCCAACGGCTACCGCGACGATCCCGCCGGGATCGCACCGCATCTGGTCGAGTCCCGCGATCTCTATCACGGCAAGACCCTGCTGGTGGCGCGCCCGCGCGATACTGCCGAGGTCGCCGCGGTGGTCCGGCTATGCCGCGAGGCGGCGATGCCGATCGTGCCGCAGGGTGGCAACACGGGCCTGAGCGGCGGCGGCGTGCCGAACGAGGACGGCCGCAACATAGTGCTCGCCCTCGACCGTCTCAATCGCATCCGCCGGATCGAGCCGGAAAACTACTCGCTGGTGGCCGAGGCCGGCTGCATCCTTGCCCAGATCCAGGAACAGGCGCGCAACCACGATCGCCTGTTTCCGTTGAGCTTGGGGGCCGAAGGGTCCTGTCAGATCGGCGGCAACATCTCGACCAATGCCGGTGGCGTCCAGGTCCTGCGCTACGGCAATATGCGCGAACTCGTGCTCGGCCTCGAGGTCGTGCTACCCGACGGCCAGATCTGGGACGGGTTGAAATCGCTGCGCAAGGACAATACCGGCTACGATCTCAAGCAGCTGTTCATCGGTGCCGAGGGCACGCTGGGCATCGTCACCGCCGCCAGCCTGCGGCTGTTCCCGCTGCCGCTCGAAGCCGCCACGGCGCTGGTCGCCATCGCCGATCCGGCCGCGGCGATGGCCCTGTTCAATCGCGCCCGCGGCGCCACCAACGACCAGCTCAGCGCCTTCGAGCTGATGCCGCGGATCGGCCTCGATTTCGCGATCCGCCATATCGAGGGCTGCGCCGATCCCCTTGCCGACCGCTATCCCAATTATGTCCTGATCGAACTGACGAGTTCGAGCCCGCACAGCCAACTCGACCCGATCCTGGAGGCTTTCCTGGCTGAACAACTCGACAACGGTCTGGTGCTCGACGCCGTCATCGCCAAGAACCGCGGCGAGGCCAAGGCGCTGTGGCGCCTGCGCGAAGGCCTGGTGCTGGCGCAGCGCCAGGAGGGCGGCAGCATCAAGCACGACGTCTCGGTCCCGGTCGCCGCGATCGCCGAATTCATCGCCGAGGCCACCGCCGCCGTGACCGCGCGGCTGCCAGGGATCCGCCCGGTACCATTCGGCCATGTCGGCGACGGCAACGTCCATTTCAACCTGAGCCAGCCGGTCGGCGCCGATCGCGGCGAATTCCTCGCCCGCTGGGGCGAGTTCAACCGCATCGTCCACGACGTCGTCGCCCGCTACCACGGCTCGATCAGCGCCGAACATGGCGTCGGTCGCCTGCGCCGCGAGGAACTCGGCCACTACAAGGCGCCGGTCGAGCTTGAGCTGATGCGCAAGATCAAGGCAGCGCTCGACCCCGAGGGCCTGATGAACCCCGGCAAGATCCTGCCCGACGCCTAGAGGATTCACCACTCATCGTCATTCCCGCGAAGGCGGGAATCCATCTAGCCGCGGCTGGTGAGGCTGCCGCATGGATCCCCGCCTTCGCGGGGATGACGGACAGTGCGCTGTCGGTAACAGACTGAAATAAGAGGAAAATAGAGTTCGTTTGAACTTGAAATACTCATTCAAGCCCCCGCACCGCAGCAAAATATTTCAAAAATAATGGAACGAATATTGCACTCGCGTGATATTACATCTGAATTCAATTTCGCCCCGAGGAACAGATGACATCGCACAAGTTCAAGGTTGGGCAAAAGATGAACGTGACCCTGATCGGGTTCGGCCGCAATGCGGGCAACGGCTTGTTCGAGATCGTGCGGTTGATGCCGGCCGACAATTCGGGCCAGCAATATCGGATCAAGAGCATGACCGACGGCCACGAGCGGATCGTCACGGAAGCCGAACTGGCCTGATCCCGGTCGCCGCCTAACCCATTCACCGCCGCCTGGAGTATCAAGACGATGAAGCTGCGCGTCGGTTTCGAGATGGTCTACGAGTGTCCGCAGCCGACACCGATGATCCTCATGCTGAGCATCCATTTCAGCCGCGTCTCGGACATCATCGTCCCCGACCATCTGAAGATCAGCCCCTCCGTGCCGATCACCCCCTATCGTGACGGCTTCGGCAACTGGTGCAGCCGCATCGTCGCGCCGGCCGGCCAGACCCGGCTCGCGGCCGACGGCATCGTCCAGGATACCGGTCTGCCGGATATCCTGACGCCGGACGCGATCCAGCATAAGGTCGAGGATCTCCCTGCAGAAACCTTGGTCTATCTGCTCGGCAGCCGCTACTGCGAGACCGATCGACTGTCCGACATCGCCTGGTCGCTGTTCGAAAAGACCCCGCCCGGCTGGGCCCGCGTCCAGGCGATCTGCGATTACGTGCATAACCACATCACCTTCGGGTACGAGCATGCGCGCGCCACCAAGACCGCTTGGGAAGCGTTCAATGAGGGCAAGGGCGTGTGCCGCGACTACGCCCACCTCGCCGTCACCTTTTGCCGCGCCATGAACATCCCGGCGCGCTACTGCACCGGTTATCTCGGCGATATCGGCATGCCCCCGCCCTATGGTCCGATGGATTTCGCCGGCTGGTTCGAGGCCTATCTCGGCGGTAAATGGCATACCTTCGACGCCCGCAACAACATCCCGCGCATCGGCCGCGTGCTGATCGGCCAGGGCCGCGACGCTGCCGACGTGCCGCTGACCCATACCTTCGGCCCCAATCTGCTGAAGAGCTTCATGGTCCGCACCGACGAGGTGATCTGAGCGAGGATTCTTCACCCCCCTGCCCGGTTCCAAATCGTCCCGATTGGGGGAAGATTATTAAGACGGCCTCGGCTATCGTGACGGCGGACATCAAGAAGAAACCGCCGCGGGAGCCACCCGATGGACACCACCACGCCGCCACCCCGCCGTAACACCCGCAAGATCGGCCTCGCCCTCGGCAGCGGCCTCGCCCGCGGCTGGGCCCATATCGGCGTGCTGCGCGCGCTGAAGAAGCGCGGCTTCGAGTTCGATGTCATCACCGGCTGTTCGGTCGGGGCGCTGGCCGGCGGCTGCTACCTCTCCAATCAGCTCGACGCGCTCGAAGACTTCGCCTGCTCGCTCAACAAGCGCAAGATCATCGGCTATCTCGACATGAGCCTGACCCATGGCGGCCTGATCGGCGGCGCCA
>CAIUCF010000360.1 GCA_903897565.1 uncultured Rhodospirillales bacterium
CGATCGACCAGCGCGCAGATGCGATCGGTTTCCTCGCAGATCAGCCGCGTCAGCTGCTGATCGGAGGCGTTGGCCGTCTCCTCGAGCAATTGCGCGGCGCCGCGGATACCCGAGAGCGGGTTCTTGACTTCATGCGCCAGGATCGCGGCCATCGCCGTCACCGAGCGTGCGGCGTGACGATGGGTCAGCTGGCGATCGATGCGGTGGGCCATCGAGGTCTCGAAGATCGAGAGCACGACCGAACCGCTCTGCTCCGGCAAGGTCGCGGCCTGGATCGATACCGAGCGATGGTTGACCCGCGGCCCGTGGAGATCGATGGCGTGTTCGAAGACGCTGGCCGAACTCTCGGCTGCCGAACGCACGACGGCGAACACCGGATTGTCCTCGGAGACGAGGTCCTGGAGGCTGAGGCTGCACAGCACGGTCGCGCCCTGCTGGAAGAATTGCTCGGCGGCCGGGTTGGCGAAACGGATGCGCATCGCCTCGTCGACGACGAGGACGGGGATCGCCAGCGCCGCGACAACGGAACCGGCGTCAGGGGCCGCGCGGCGGGATGTCTTGACGACGGACCGGAACGCGGTCCAGGGCCTTGCCATCATGCTGCCAGACGGTCCATCACCGGTTGGTAGAACCGTTCGATCATCGCGCGAACCCGGCCGGCGTCACTTTCCAGATTGACCGCGCCGCGGAACTCGGCCGCGCCCGGAAAACCCTTGGAATACCAGCCGATATGCTTGCGGGCCATGCGCACGCCGATCGTATCGCCGTAATGACTGAGCATGGTTTCGAAATGGTCCATCATCGTCCGGTACTGATGTGCGAGATCGGGATCCGGCTCGCGCCGCCCGGTCGCCAGGAAGGTCGCGACCTGACGCAGGAACCAGGGCTTGCCATAGGCGCCGCGGCCGATCATCACGCCGTCGGCGCCGGATTGATCCAAGGCCTCCCGCGCACGGTCGAGTGTCGTGATGTCGCCATTGACGATCACGGGGATGGAAACGGCTTCCTTGACGTTGCGCACGAAGCTCCAGTCGGCGCTGCCCTCGTAGAACTGGCAGCGGGTGCGGCCATGGACCGTCACCATCTTGATGCCGCAGTTCTCGGCGATGCGCGCCAGGTTCGGGGCGTTGCGGTTGTTGTCGTCCCAACCGGTCCGCATCTTCAAGGTGACGGGGATATCGACCGCCTTGACCGTCGCCTCGAGAATGCGGGCGGCATGGAGTTCATCTCGCATCAGCGAAGAACCGGCATGGCCGTTGACGACCTTCTTCACCGGGCAGCCGAAATTGATGTCGATGATGTCGGCGCCGAGATCGGCGTTGAGGCGCGCCGCCTCGGCCATCACTTCCGGATCGCAGCCCGCCAATTGCACCGCCATCGGCGAATCCTCGGGCGACCGCTGGATCATCTTCATGGTCTGGCGGGTGTTGCGGATCATCGCCTGGCTGGCGATCATCTCCGAGACCACCATCGGGGCGCCGTTGCGTTTGGCGACCTGACGGAACGGCATGTCCGTCACACCCGAGAGGGGGGCAAGGATCACCGGGTCGGTCAGCGTGATATGGCCGATTTGAACGCTCATCTTTTACGCTTGTGTTTTGAGGGTGCTTAGAATCTGGGCACACTAACGTGATGGCTTCGCATCTGCAAGATCAATGGCTGATGCGCGCAATGCATGATTTCCATTTCGAATCCTGCCAAACTCGATCACTTCGCGATCTCTTGCAGCTTTGGCGCGCGACTTGGCACCGCTAAGTGTTGCTGCGAGCCGAAGGAGAGGATACCCCGTGACATCATTACACGCCTGACGAGAAGGCCCAGGTTGCGCCCCGAAATCCTCTATCCGCTGTTCGCGCCGGTCACCTCGCTGAAAGGTGTGGGCGCGCGCCTGGCCAAGCTCATCGAGCGGGCGGCGGGGCCTCATGTCGTCGATTTGCTCTGGCACCTGCCGGTGGGATTGATCGACCGCAGCCTGTCGCCGACCCTGGCCGAGGCTGTACCCGGCGAGATCGTGACCCTCACGGTCCGGGTCGAGGCGCATTTCCCGCCCCATTCATCGCGGCTGCCCTACCGGATCCGCTGCAGCGACGATACCGGGGTCATCACCCTCGTGTTCTTCCACGTGAAGGGCGACTGGCTGGAGCGGGCCTTGCCCGTCGGCACCACGCGACTGATCAGCGGCAAGCTCGAAATGTTCGGCGCCACCTTGCAAATGAGCCATCCCGACCATATCAGCGATCCCGGCGCCGGCGAGGCGCTCGCGATCGAGCCGGTCTACGGCCTCACGGCGGGTCTCTCGCTGAAAGTGATGCGCAAGGCGATCGAGGGCGCGCTGGCACGGGCGCGACCCTTGCCCGAATGGCAGGATCCAGCGTTTCTCGAACGACGCCGCTGGACCGACTGGCGCGGCGCGCTCGAATTGCTGCACAATCCGAAGAGTGCCGGCGATCTCGACCCCGTCCAGCCCGCGCGGCTGCGACTCGCCTATGACGAGCTGCTGGCCGACCAGCTGGCCCTGGCCCTGGTGCGCGAACAGACGCGGCGCGCCAAGGGGCGGATCATCCGCGGCGACGGCAGCCTCCAGGACAAGGTGATCGCCGCCCTGCCCTTCACCCTGACCGCGGCACAACGTCACGCCGTCGCCGAGATCGCCGCCGACATGGCGGCGCCGACCAAGATGCTGCGGCTGCTGCAGGGCGATGTCGGCAGCGGCAAGACGGTCGTCGCCCTGCTCGCGATGCTGGCGACGGTCGAGGCCGGCAGCCAGGCGGCGCTGATGGCGCCGACCGAAATCCTGGCGCGCCAACATGCCGAGACCCTGAACCGCCTGTTGGCGCCGGCCGGCCTGACCGCGACCCTGCTGACCGGGCGCGACAAGGGCAAGGCGCGGGCGGCCATCCTGGCCGGCCTGGCCGACGGTACGATCCCCATCGTCGTCGGCACCCATGCCCTGTTCCAGGACGAGATCGTGTTCCAGGATCTGGCACTCGCCGTAATCGACGAGCAGCACCGCTTCGGCGTCGAACAGCGGGTCCAGCTGGCGTCGAAGGGCCGCGGCGTCGATGTGCTGGTGATGACGGCGACGCCGATCCCGCGCTCGCTGATGCTGACCAGCTACGGCGATCTCGACGCCTCGTTCCTGCGCGAGAAGCCGGTCGGCCGCAAGCCGATCACCACGAGCCTGATCTCGCTCGAGCGGCTCGAGGAAGTCGTCGGCGCGGTCGGCCGCGCGCTCGCGCAGGGTGCCAAGATCTACTGGATCTGCCCGCTGATCGATGAATCCGAGACCGTCGATCTCGCCGCGGTCTCCGATCGCCATCTGCACCTCAGCACCCTGTTCGGCGAACGCGCCGGGTTGCTGCATGGCCGCATGAAACCGGCCGAGCGCGATCAGGTCATGGAATCCTTCGCCCATGGCCAGACCGACCTGCTGGTCGCGACCACCGTCGTCGAGGTCGGGGTCGATGTCCCCGCCGCCACCATCATGGTGATCGAGCATGCCGAGCGCTTCGGCCTCTCGCAACTGCACCAGCTGCGCGGCCG
>CAIUCF010000361.1 GCA_903897565.1 uncultured Rhodospirillales bacterium
GTCCGATCGATCCGAAGCCGCCTCCGGAAGAAAAATTCAGCGACCGAATTCGCGATCAGGCTCCTCGGCCCGATCGCCTCGGGTCCCAGGAGCAGGAAGACAAGGGAGACAAACATGAAACTCAAGCTACTCGCGGCGCTCGCCGCAACCGTCCTGGGCGCCAGCGGCGCCGCACAGGCGGATGATTTGGTCCAGAAGTCGTTCTTCCCCTATACCGGCGGCGCGGTGCCGACCGATGCCTTCGCCAAGCCGGGCACCGTCATCGATGCCAGCAATGTCGATCAGGCCAAGGGTGTGCTCGACGACGCGATGTACAACATCATCAAGAACGGCTGGTACACGATCAAGATCGTGCCGACCGAGCAGTACGCGATCAGCCCCGAATATGTCGGCGCGACCGAAAAGAACTACGCCGCCGTCAAGCTCGGCGGCCCGACGGGCCTGACGAATTTCGTCGCCGGCCGGCCGTTCCCGCAGGAGCCGGATGTCAGCGATCCGGATGCCGGCACCAAGCTGGCCTGGAACTTCAAGTACGGCATCAACTGGGGCGATACGGCCACGATCACGCCGTTCTATTGGACCCTGCGCAACATGAACGATGGTTCGGTGGAGCGCGTCCTCAAGATGGACATGCATTTCATCAACTACATGCATCGTACCAAGCTGGCGCCGATCCCCGAGATCACGCCCAATCCCTCGGGCATGTATCGCGCAATTTATGTCCGCGTTCGCGAGCCGGAGGACGTTGCCAATACCCAGTTGCTGATCCATCGCTTCGAAGACGATTCCAAGCGTGACGAGGCCTGGCTCTATCTCGGTTTCCAGCGGCGGGTGCGCAAGCTCTCGACCGGCCAGATCACCGACTCGTTCCTGGGCTCGGACCTCATGATCGAGGATATCGAGGCCTATAACAGCCGCGTTTCCGACATGAAGTGGAAGTTCCTCGGCACCAAGAACATCCTGATGCCCTACTACCACCACAACGAGCTGCAGCTGTCCGACGAGCATGCCTCGCCCGACTACAAGTTCGTCGCCTTCGGCGGCAAGGGTTCCTGCTTCCCGCAGATCACTTGGCAGCTCCGCAAGGTCTATGAGGTCGAGGCCACGCCGGTCGATCCGAACCACCCGATCTCCAAGCGCATCTTCTATTTCGACGCGCAGACGATGCTGTCGGGCCGCACCCTGATCTATGACCGCGGCGGCAAGCTGTGGAAGACGTTCACGATCGGCAAGACCAGCGCCGACTACCATCTGCCCATCAACAAGGGCTCGGGGATCGTCGTCGACGACAGCTTCTCGATGGTCGATCTGCAGGCGATGCATTGCACCACCGGCCAGTTCAAAGGTCAGGTCGACCCGTCGCTGTCACCGGTCAAGGACTTCACGGTCGACAATCTGCGCTCGGTGAACTGAACGAGGTCGCCTCCTCGACCCCGTTCGCTCACCTGTGGCCCCCCGGAAAAATCCGGGGGGCCATTTTTATTTGTTCGGCCTTAACGAATTTTTCAATCCAGCTCTGCTATTTCTAGGAGGCTACGCATAAGCAATTGAAAACGCTACAACATGCTGGGTGGTGCCGAGAGCGTCACCGCCCGAGGAGGAAAATTTCATGCGTCTGCCTCTCACCCTGTCATTGCGTGACCGGATCAATTTCGGCTTTGGAGTCGTGATTGTGCTGGTCATTTCCAGCGTCGTCATCGGCTATCGCTTCGGATCGTCGACCCTGGCGGGGATCGAGGCGCTGGATCGCGGTCTGGCCCATGCCGGCGAGATTCAGGCATTCGATACCGAGGCGCAGACGATCCGGGTCAGGGTCGCCACCTGGCTGGCCAACCCGACCCCGGCGGCCCAGCAGGAAGTCGACAAGCTGATGGCCCGGCTCGACGCACAGCTCGCGACGAGCGGCGCCGCTGCGACCGACGCCGACGAGGCGGCAAGCTACACCCAGCTCCGGGCCCAACTCGCGCAGTACAAGGCGCGTTGGCTCGACCAGGTCCGGCTCACAGCCAGTTATTCCGACTTCTCACGCCATCGGCTCCAGGTCGAATCGACCAACCTGATTCAGGAACTCAATAACTACCTCAGCGACCGCCTGACCCGGGTGCAGGCGCCGACCGCTTCGGCCGCGGCCGCAACGGACGACAAGAACAAGGGCAATGACCCCAGCGTCGAGGCGGATTTTGGGCTCGCCAATCTCAATATCGAGAACACCAACGTCATGACGATGGTCGGGCTCGAATTGCAGACCCGCGACCTCTCCGGGATTTCAGTGGCACGTTCGCGCCTGGCGGCGCTGCGCTCCGAGGTCGATCAGCTGACCAAGACAATTCCGGCCGGCGACGATCACGACTCGATGGCGGCCTTCGGCGACGATCTGAAGAATTTCGGCGTCGATTTCCAGACCGCGGCCGATATGATGAGCGGCCTGGCCGCGAATTACGACGCCTTCAAGAAGCAGGGCGACGCGCTCGACGCCAAGGTCGGCGAGCTGGTCGGCGGCGCCAATACCCGGGCCGACGTGCTGAAGACCGCGCTGCTGAAGACGGTCAACAATTCCCAGCATGGCCAGCTCGGCGGCGGCGCGCTCGAAATCTTCGTCTCCTGCCTGTTCGCTTTCGTGACCGTTCGCGCGATCGTCGGCCCCTTGCGCGGCATGACCAGCGCGATGGCGCGTCTGGCGAAGGGTGACCTCACCCAGCAGGTGCCCGGTCGTGACCGCAAGGACGAAATCGGCGACATGGCCAGCGCCGTCGAGGTCTTCAAGCGCAATGCCGAGGAGGTCGCCCGGCTCCAGGGCGAGCAGGCCAAGCAGGCCGAGCGCGTCGAGGCCGAACGGCAGAAGGCGCTGGCCGAACTCGCCCGCAATCTCGAAGCCAGCGTCCGCACGGTCGTCAGCGAGGTCTCCAGCGCCTCGACCCACCTGCAGCAGGCCGCGGCATCGATGTCCGAAGTCGCCGAAGTCAACACCCGGCAGTCGACCGCCGTCGCCGGTGCCGCCGGCCAGGCCTCGGCCAATGTCCGCTCCGTCGCCGAAGCCGCAGCCCAGCTGCTGGATTCCAGCCGGCAGATGGGCGACCAGATCCGGCAGTCGACCGCGCTCGGCGATCGCGCCGCGACCCAGGCGCAGGACACCGGCCAGGTCGTCGATCAACTCGTCCGCAACGTCGAGGGTATCGGTGCGGTGCTCGGGCTGATCAACACCATCGCCCGCCAGACCAACCTGCTGGCGCTCAACGCCACGATCGAGGCGGCGCGCGCCGGCGATGCCGGCAAGGGCTTCGCCGTCGTCGCCTCCGAGGTCAAGGCGCTCGCCGACCAGACCACCCAGGCGACCGACCAGATCGCGCGCCAGATCGACGATATCAAGGGCTCGGCGCGGGATACCGTGGTCGCGATCCAGGATATCGATCGCACGATCCGCGACGTCACCGGCATCGCCGCGGCGATCCAGCACGCGACCGTGGAACAGCAGGAGACGATCCAGGACATCTCCCGCAACGTCCAGCAGGCCTCGCACGGCACCGAGCATGTTTCGCTCAACATCACCGACGTGATGCAGGCAGCCAAGCGCACCGGCGAAGCGGCACAGGAAGTCAACACCGCCGCGGCCGATATCGGCCGTCACTCCAGCAGCCTGCAGCAGGCCGTCGACAGCTTCATCAAGTCGCTGCTGTCGGGCGGCAAGAAGGCGGCGTAAGGGGGGCTCGGCGTAAAGTCCTTATCCGCCCCCACCCCCCTCGTCATTCCCGCGAAATCGGGAATGACGGAGAGAGGGTTGGGCGGAGAGGCGGATCCCACGAAACAACCCGCGGGTCATCACCCGCGGGTTTTGCTATGCTCGATCGCGTCGGAAGCAAGTCGGACGTGACGCGGTGAAGAACGGGTTCAAGGCTAAACTGCTGGCGGGCGAGGTCCAGATCGGGCTGTGGCTGGCGCTCGCCGATCCCTATTCGGCCGAGCTCTGCGCCGGCGCCGGGCTCGACTGGCTGCTGCTCGACGGCGAGCATTCACCGGTCGATCTGCGCACCATGCTGGCGCAGCTGCAGGCGGTGGCGCCCTATCCCGCCCATCCGATCCTGCGCCCGCCGGTCGGCGACCCGGTGCTGATCAAGCAGATGCTCGATATCGGCGCCCAGACCCTGCTGATCCCGATGATCGAGTCTGCCGAGCAGGCCGTGGCGATGGTGCAGGCGACACGCTATCCGCCGCTCGGCATCCGCGGCGTCGGTGCCGGCATCGCCCGCGCCTCGCGCTGGGGTCGGATCGCGGATTACGCCGAAACCGCGACGGCGGAGACCTGCCTGCTGCTGCAGGTCGAGAACGTAGCGGGGCTCGAGCAGCTCGACGCCATCACCGCGACCGAGGGTGTCGATGGCATCTTCCTCGGCGCCGCCGATCTCTCGGCCTCCATGGGCCATCTCGGCGATCCCGGCCATCCCGCGGTCCGGGCTGCGATCTTCGCCGCGATCAAGCGGATTCGCGAACTCGGCAAAGCGCCGGGGATTCTCAGCACCAACGAGGCCGAGGCGCGTGGCTATATCGAAGCCGGCTGCTTGTTCGCGGCCGTCGGCGTCGACACCCTGCTGCTGCAGCAGGCGACCGAGGCGCTGACTCGGCGCTTCAAGCCCGACGCGGCGACCACGCCGTCGGGCCGTTCGCCTTATTGAGGTCGTTGAAATACCGCCGCAAGCATCGGAGCGCGCGTGCCGGTCGCGGGGCGTAGATCTGACCGCGACGGTGACCCGAGGGGTCGCACGCAAGCGGGAGAGCGGACATGACCAAGCACACTGAACGCCACGAGATCGAGGCCGATCCGCGCTGGGCGCAGCTGCGGGCGCGCGATGCGGCGGCCGACGGCACATTCGTCTATGCGGTGACCACGACCGGGGTGTTCTGCCGGCCGTCCTGCCCGGCGCGGCCGGCGCGGCCGGAGAATATCCGCATCTTCGCGACCACGGCGGCGGCCGAGGCCGCGGGATTCCGCGCCTGCCTGCGCTGCCATCCCCTGGCGCTCGAAGGCCGCGATCCGATGACGGCGCGGGTCCAGGAGCTGGCGGGATTCATCCGCGAGCACGCCGACGAATCCCTGCCGCTCTCGCGGCTCGCCGAGCAGGCCGGGATCAGCCCCTTCCATCTCCAGCGCAGCTTCAAGGCGGTGCTCGGCGTCAGCCCCAAGGAATACCAGGCGGCCGAACGGCTGCGCGGCTTCAAGAGCCGGCTGCGCGCCGGCGATTCGGTGCTCGGCGCCACCTTCGAGACCGGCTATGGCTCGACCAGCCGGGTCTACGAGCAGGTCGATGGCGGGCTCGGCATGACGCCCTCGGCCTATCGCGACGGCGGCGCCGGCGAGACGATCCATTACGCCGTGCGCGCGACCGCCATGGGGCTGCTGATGATGGCGGCGACGGCGCGCGGCGTCTGCTTCGTCCAGTTCGGCGACGACACCGCGGCGATGGTCGGCCAGCTCGGGGCCGAGTTCCCCAAAGCCGTGTGCCTCCCGGCCGAGCCCGCCGCCGGCGTGCAGCTCGATGCCTGGATCGACGCCCTCAACCAGCATCTGTCCCAGGGCGCGCCGCGCCCGGACCTGCCGCTCGATCTGCGCGGCACCGCGTTCCAGATCCGGGTCTGGCGCTTCCTGCTCAGCATCAAGCCGGGCGATGTCGTCAGCTATGGCGAACTCGCCGACGCGATCGGCAGTCCCCGCGCGGTACGCGCCGCCGGGACTGCCTGCGGTGCCAACCGGGTCGCGGTGCTGGTGCCCTGCCACCGCGTGCTGCGCGGCGATGGCAGCCTCGGCGGCTATCGCTGGGGGCTGGAGCGCAAGCGGGCGCTGCTCGACGCCGAACGCGCGGCGCGGGCGGTGGCGGAGTGAGCAACCCGCTTTACCGTTGACGCCGCCGCGATCGGCCCCGCACTCTCACGGGTGAGGGCTTCGACGTGGAAGGATGACGATGCACCCGGAGGTCGCAGCGGCCGGCTACAAGGATCTGGTGCTGTTCCTGGCCACGGCTGGGATCGTGGTGCCGCTGTTCAAGCGGCTGCGGATCAGTCCGGTGCTCGGCTTCCTCGCCGCCGGCGTGCTGCTCGGCCCGTTCGGGCTGGGACGCTTCGTCGCCGCCCAGCCATGGCTCGCCGCGGTCACGGTGTCGAAGCCGGACGAGATCGCGCAGATTGCCGAGCTCGGGGTCGTCTTCCTGCTGTTCATGATCGGGCTCGAGCTGTCCTGGGAGCGGCTACGGCTAATGCGGCGGCTGGTATTCGGGCTCGGGCCGCTCCAGGTGCTCGCCTGCGGGGCTGCGCTCATGCTCGCCGGGATTGCATTGCACCAGACCCCGGCGGCGGCGTTCTGCGCCGGGGCGGCGCTCGCGCTGTCGTCGACCGCGATCATCGTGCCGGTGCTTTCAGACGCCAGACGGCTGCATGCCGAGGCCGGCCGCGCCAGCTTTGCGGTGCTGCTGTTCCAGGATCTGGCGGTGGCGCCGATCATGGTGACGATCGGGGTGATGGGGGCGGGCGGCGGTTTCTCGGCCGAGCGCCTGCTCAGCTTCGCACCGGCCGCGCTCGGCATGGCGGGCCTCGTGCTGTTCGGGCGGCTGCTGCTGCGGCCGATGATGCGCTCGGTGGTGCGCGCCCGCAGCCAGGAGATGTTCATGGCTGCCTGCCTGCTGGTGGTGATCGGCGGCGGGTTGATCGCGACGGTGGCGGGGCTGTCGATGGCGCTCGGCGCCTTCACCGCCGGGCTGCTGCTCGCCGAGACCGAGTATCGCCACGAGGTCGAGGTCACGATCGAGCCGTTCAAGGGGTTGCTGCTCGGGCTGTTCTTCGTCTCGGTCGGCATCCGCCTCGACCTCACCTATTTCTCCGCCCACCCGCTTCAGATCATCGCCATCACCGCCGGGCTGATCGCGATCAAGGGGGCGGTGACATTTGTGATGGCGCGGTTGATGGGGCTGCGCCCCGCCGCGGCGGCGGAATGCGCCCTGGCGCTGGCGCCCGGCGGCGAATTCGCCTTCGTCACCCTCGGCGTCGCCATGGAATTCGGTCTGATCGAACGCGGCGCCGGTCAGAGCCTGTTGATTTCGGTGACCCTGGGGATGTTCGCGATCCCGGCGCTGGTGAGCCTTGGCGCCCGCATCGGTCGCGGCCGGCCGGCCGAGCCCGCGGAGAACGCGCCGCCGCCCGATCTGGCGCAAGCCGAACGCGTGCTGGTGATCGGCTATGGCCGCGTCGGTCGGCTGGTCGGCGAGATGCTGGGCCGCCACGATATCGCCTGGGTCGCGGTCGATCGCGATCCACGCGCCGCCGAAGCCGGGCGTCGCGCCGGCCATAATGTGTTCTTCGGCGATGCAGGCCGCCTCGAATTCCTGCGCCGGCTTGGCCTCGCCAATGCCCGGGCCCTGGTGGTAACGATGGACTCGCCCGAGGGTGCCGAAGCCGTGGTCGCCGCCGCCCGCCAATTCCGCCCCGACCTCACGATCGTCGCCCGCGCCCGCGACGCCCGCCACGCCCAGCGCCTCTACGAACTCGGCGCCAGCGACGTCGCGCCCGAGACCATCGAAGCCTCGCTGCAGCTCTCGGAAGCGGTGCTGGTCGATATCGGCGTGCCGATGGGCCTGGTCATCGCCTCGATCCACGAACGCCGGGATGAGTACCGCAAACTGCTGAACCGGCCGGATGCGCTGGGGGCACGCGGGCGGCGGGCGCGGGATGCGCTGCGGCGGCGGGTGGAGGGGGAGTGAGAAGATTCTCTGAGAGTGCTAGGAGGGGCGCCGCCATTTTTTTCCAATCTGGCAAGGCGCGAACATATAAAGAACTCTTGCAATGGATAGCCTAAATATAGACAAAGGGTGTCTGGGATTGGTCATATCCGGTGTCGCCGGTACCCTGCGTTGTTATGACCGTGGAGCGCTGGTCACATGGGTCGAAAATTCACGACGATTGACCTATTTAGCGGTTGCGGGGGCTTAACTCTAGGCTTCGAGCAGGCCGGATTTAAGACGGTCGCGGCCGTGGAGTGTTCACCAGATGCCGTGGCGACCTATGCGGCTGCGTTCCCATCCGTTGAGATTTTAAACTCGGATGTAAGGGCGGTCGATTTCTCGCGATTCGACGTCGATGTCGTAATAGGCGGTCCGCCGTGTCAGCCCTATTCGACGGGCGGAAAACGTCTCGGCCAAAAAGATCAGCGCGA
>CAIUCF010000362.1 GCA_903897565.1 uncultured Rhodospirillales bacterium
CGCTCGCAGCGGTCAATGCCGTGCCGCAACTCTACGGCAAAACGATCCAGTCGAGCTTTGCCAAGGAGTGGGATATCCAGGATATCGTCCCGG
The DNA here is from genome assembly GCA_903897565.1 of uncultured Rhodospirillales bacterium. Lineage (GTDB taxonomy): Bacteria > Pseudomonadota > Alphaproteobacteria > ATCC43930 > CGMCC-115725 > CAIXXC01. The sequence continues at coordinate 94 of CAIUCF010000362.1, forward strand.
ACCCCTACAACAAGCTTTCCAACGTCCTGCTCGGCGTGATCCCGCAGCTCACCAGCTACGCGAACTACGGCAATGCCCATATCTACTTCAGCACCGGCCGGATATCGCGCAATCCCGGATCGGCCTTCCCGCCGTATCATACCGATGATCCCACGCTGAACGCCTATTACGCCAAGTACAATGTGCCGTTCGGACAGGTCGCGATGCTGACCTACAACGCCGGTCTGCTGGCGCCGGGAATGCCGGTGATCGCGACCGAAACCGGCTACCATACGACGCCGAACAATCCGGATGGCGTCGATCTGGCGACGCAGGCCAAATACACGCTCTCGCTGTTGTTCGATGCGTACAATGCCGGCCTTGCCCGCGTTTACCTGTTCGAACTCGCGGACGAGCAGGCGGACCCGGCGGGAACCAATGCCGATTTTCATTACGGATTGTACAACAGCGACTGGAGCCCGAAACCAGCTGCGACGGCCGTCCACAATCTGATGACGCTCCTCACCGATCACGGGACGCCGCTTGCCGGGGCGCTGAATTATACCCTGTCCGGGGCGCCCGCGACCCTCGGCTCACGCCTGCTTCGCCGTAGCGACGGTACCTTCGTGCTGGCGCTCTGGAACGATGTCCGGGTCTGCGGTCCGGCGCAGGTGCCGATCAGCCCCGCGCCGGCGCCGGTGACGATCACGGTGCAATTGCCGAAGCCGGCGACATCGGTTCAGGTGTTTGATCCGCTCGTCGGGCTGCAAGCCCAGACCACCGCGACATCCGTATCGAGTTTCGCAGTCGCCGTACCTGATCACCCCGTCCTTCTTTTCCTTGCCGGCTTCTGATGGAGCGGAGAGATGGGTGATCAGAGAATTCTGTCGTGCTATGTTGCAGCTGCGAAGACGCCGTGTTGGCGCATTCCTTTACCGTTCCTATGTACTTCCCAAATAGACTCTGAGTGAATAAGGTGCTGATGATCCGAATGGGGACGACGTTACAAAATCGAATGACCCAAGATGTTCGCAGTTCCCCGATGATACTGGATATAGATCGATTCCAATTCAGCCGGGAAGCTTTGCGACTGCTTGGCGTCGTCGAGGCGGAATTCCAGCCGGACATCCTGATCGGTATCCGCAGCGGCGGCTATCTGTTGGCTGAGGCGATGGCCGCGCAGCGGCCGGGCAGCGCGATCAAGCTGATCTCGGTGACGCGCCGACGCGCCTCAACCAGATCCAAGAATCGGCTGAAGATAAAGCATATCCTGGGACTCATCCCGCGGCCCGTGAAGAACGTCCTGCGCCGCCTGGAGCATCGCTATCTGATGGCCGTGACGTCTCGGCAGCAGGTCGAGCCGATGGTGCCGGACCCGGTCGAGGATCACGCCCTGCGGGCGGCGGTTGCCGCCTTTGGCGATACCTGCCGGATCCTCGTCGTCGACGACGCGGTCGACTCCGGAGCCACCCTGCTTGCGGTGCTTCGGTATGTTCGGGAGGTGGTGTCTCCGGCTGCCGAAGTGCGGTCTGCCGTAATCACGGTCACGCATACGGATCCCATGGTGGAGCCGGACTATACCCTCTATCGGCAGGTGCTCTGCCGCTTCTACTGGTCCTCGGATTTTGCCTGACCCGGTCCTGGTCGTAGACCTCGACGGCACGATCCTGCACGGCAATTCGTATCAGGCCTGGGTGAAATACCTCCTCTTCGGTGCGTTCGAACACTTGTCGCCCTTCGCACGGCTCCGGCTGCGCCTGGAGACGGCGCGCCGTCTGGTAGGGCGCAAGCTGTTGCGCTGGCCCCACGCGCGGGTCAAAGCGGAACTCCGCCAACTCTGGTCGGCGACCATTGCCGCCGATGCCGATGCCCGTGATCTCGCGGCACTTCTCGATCAACTCGATGCCGATATCCGGCCCTGGTTTCGTCCGGTGCTGGCAGAAATGGCCCGGCTGGGCTGCGATGCGGTGCTGGCGACCGCAGCCGCTGGTGAATACGCGGCGCCATTCGCCCGTCGTCTCGGCTTCCCGGAGGTTCTCGCCACGACGTCGGACCCGCGGCAGTACCAGGAGAATCTAGGCGTGACCAAGGCACAAGCCGTGGTGGATCTGATCGGCGCCCGCGGCTGGAGCGGGCGTCCACTCCTCGTGTTCACCGATCATCATGACGATCTGCCGCTGATCGGGCTTGCGACGGGGCTGGTGTGGTTCGGCGATCCCGCTGCGCTGCCGGCGATCGTCGATGCCGTTCCTGGACTGCGCGCGCTCGCCGCGGGCGAGCGGGACGGGCTCTCGGTCTTCGATTATTTCGGCGACATGCTCGATAGCCGAAAAATCCGCGGCGACGCGATCGTGTAACCGTCGCAATCGTAACGTTGGCTACCGCGCCGCCGGCGAACTTCACATGTGCTCGGCGCGCTCGAGGTTGGTATAATCGTGTGGCGCCGAGAGCCGCATAATCTTGGACAATGTTGGATGATGCCGTGAAAAACTTCTTCCTCTTCGACACGGCGATCGACTCGGATAATCTCGGCGACGAAGTGATCATGGATGCGGTCAACCGCATCATGATCGAGATCTTCGGCACCGCGTCGTTCGACCGGATCGCCACGCATCGTCTGATGACCGGGGCGGAACGCGCCCGCGCCGCCGCAGGGGAGTTCGGCATCGTCGGCGGGACCAACATTCTCAAGTCGCGGATGTTGTTCCGGCAGAACTGGAAGCTCGGCCTGCGCGATCTGCTCTCGCTGCGCAACGCGATCATGCTCGGTGTCGGCTGGCAGTTTTACGGCGGCAAGCCCGATTTCATTTCACGCTGGTTTTTCCACCGCGCGTTGGCGCCAGGCTATATCCATTCCGTGCGCGACGAGCATACGCTCGAGCTGTTGCAGTCGCTCGTGCCGAAAGTGATGTATACTGGCTGTCCGACGATGTGGGAATTCGACGCCGCGACCTGCGCCCGGGTGCCGACAGCGAAGGCGAAGAGGGCGATCTTCAGCGTCACCTACTACCGACCCCTACCAGAGGTCGATCGCGCCATCCTCGAACTGCTGTTCGCTCAGTACGAGACAGTCTATCTCTGGGCCCAGCAGTTCGAGGATGTTGAATACATCAAGTCGCTCGGCGTTGGCGGGGGTGTCTGGATCGACCGCAGCCTCGCCGCCTATGACCATATCCTCGAGACGGAGGATGTCGACGTTCTCGGCAGCCGCCTCCACGGCGGCATCCGTGCGCTCAGCCGCGGCCGCCGGGCACTGATCCTGGAAATCGACAACCGCGCCCGCGAGATCGGCCGCAAGACTCAGTTGCCCTGCGCTCCGCGCGATGATCTTGCCCGGATGGCGGCATGGACGGCCGGCTCTGCGCCGCTTGCCGTCACGATGCCCTGGGACAATATCGCCGCCTGGAAGGCGCAGTTCAAAACCTAGCTGCGCAGGTCGAAGATCAGGTGTTCCGTGGTCATGAACACCCGGGAATTCGGCAGATCGATGAATTTCTGCTCGTCCTCGATCAGGAACTGCCCGGCGATCTTGCCCTCGTCGGAACCGAAGCGGCGATTCAAGGCCTCGGCGTCGTCCCACCAGACCTCGGTGATGCCGTCATAGGCCGGCTGCAGGTTGCGGGATTCGAGCAGGGCCTGATTGATCTCGGGCTCGCAGGTGTGGCTCTGGATGTATTTCCAGGCGCCGATCTTCTCGGCAACCGACCGCACCTTCGGGCCGTGGGTGTTGAGCCAGTAGTCGTAGAAGGCCTCCGGCGTGATGTCGGGGCGGCGGCGGACGCAAAAGACGAGTTTGATCATCGCAGGTAATCCCTGGCAGGAGGAGAAGAGGATACGGACCACGGAGAACGGCGCGATGTTGCCACCGCGCCGTTCCCGGCGGTCATAGGAACCGGGCGGCGTTCAGCGCGCCTTGTCGATCCAGTCGCGACGCTTGTCCAAAGGCACGGCGATGTAGTCCTGCATGATCCGCAGGCCCTCGGCCGTTCTCATCGTGTTGATGAAACGCACCGACTCATTGTCGAGTCCCTGCCGCAGCGGCATGTCGTAGCCCTCGTAGATCGAGCGCTTGGCCTCGTTGAGCGCCTCGGCGCTGAGCGTCAGCATATCGGCGGCAATTTCCTGCGCGCGGACGAGGGCGTCGTCGGCGAGCTCGTGGACGAGGCCGAGCGACAGCGCCGTCTCGGGATTGACCACGCGGCCGCGGAGGATGAATTCCGTCGCCTTGGCGAGACCGATCTGGCGCGGCAGCTGCTGGGTGCCGCAGCCGCCCGGCAGGATGCCGAGACGCACTTCCGGCAAGCCGATGCGGTGATCGCCGCGCGACATGATCCGGATATCCGAGAACAGGGTGAACTCGAAGCCGCCACCCATCGCGTCGCCATTGATCGCGCAGATCACCGGCTTGCCGAGATCGCGGATCTTGTGCAGGAAGGTATGATAATCCTTACTGCAGTTGCTCTCCTTGGTGCCGAGCCGGGCATGGTCTTCCGCGAGATAAGCGAGCTCCTCGACACTGTAATGGGTGATGAACTTGCCCTTGATGGCCCCGGTGAAGATCACCACGCGGACCGCGGGATCGCGCCAGCTCTCGACCAAAGCGTCGAGTTCGCCGATCGCCGCCGCGGTAAAATAGTTCATCGGCGGGTTATGATAGACGGCCGTGACCACTCCATTCTTATTCGTGCATGTCCACATGGCTGTTAGCCTCCCGGTGATTGTTCTTATGATTGGGTGACGTCGGGCGCGATTCTGCCCCGACTTCCTTTACTGGCGAAAGGGTGGACCAGACGCGACGGCGGTAGGTCGATTATGGCAAGCTCGGCTGCGGGCGCCCCCGGCCGACGTGCAGCGCTCGCGCGGTTCTAGACATTGATCTCATCCTCCCGCGTCTCATTTTTGTTATGAGTTCGCCTGGGTAGAGTAGGGAAAAACGCCCGGCCGCCCATGTCGCCAAGCGCCAATTTCTTGACCCGTTCGGTCAAGGGCCCAACGGCTAGGGGACGATGGGGCGGTCGGGTTCGGTCTGTGCTCCCCCCGTCGTCCCGCGGGGAAAACAAAAGGCGGAATCGTTGCGGATATTGGCGCGGCAGGAATTGAAGCTCGAATACAGACACTGGATGATGCGCTCGGAATTGATCGAGCAGTAGGCCTCGCCCTGGGTCGGCAAAGTGATCTCGTCAGGGTTGATAGAGCAGCTCTGCCGCAGTTGCTGCGCCCGGCTGTCGCAGGCGGCGGCGTCGTCGTAGATGCACAGCGGCTTGCCGCCGGCGACCGGCAGGCAGAACGGCGCTGCGACGGCCCCGCTCGTCACCACCATCAGCAGCAGCGCCGCCAGCCCGCACCGGTGAAATGGCGACGCGAGGCGCCGCAGTCGTCCTGGGAAACGGGTCAAGCGGGTTGCACCTTGTTGATCGAGCGGTAAATCAGACCATAAAGTATCAAGAACGCGATGCCTTGACAAATCGCGTAGCCGAGCACGACCGATTGTGCCGAGGCGCCCTCGTGCCAACTGACGAAAAGCACCAGGGTTACGGCCGTCAGCCGGCTTGCATCCCAGATCGCCGAAAGCATCTGCCGCTCCAGCACCAGGAGGGTGTGGATCACGGCCTGCAGCACGAATTGCGGCACATAGACGATGCTCATCATTCGGATGTAGGGCACGGCTGCGGCCCAGCGCTCGCCGAACAGCGGCACGAAGAAATAGCTGACCGCGATATTCATGCCGCCGATCCAAACCGCGACGATCACCAGCTGGATCAGGGTCAGCTGACGGAACCGGGCGCGCAGCTTGGCGGGATCGCTGCGGACGTTGCGTCCGGCCTCGCCGAGATAGACCTGGAGGATCGAGGTACTGACGATCACGAGGGGGCGCGCGATCACCCGGTCGGTGAGGAAGACAAAGCCGGCCGGATCGCCGGCGTAGAACACCGAGAGAAAGATCAGCAGTAGTTGCGAGGTCCCGAGCGCGTTGATCAGTGCCGACCAGCTCGAGATCATCGGGAATTTGCGGAAGCGGTGAGCGATCGCGACGCAGCCGGCCAGCGTGACCTCGCGCCACGGCGTCGCGCGATTCAGGATCGTGCGTGATGCCAGCATCGTCGTCCCCGCGGACTGGCCGAGCACGAAGCCCAGCGCCAGGCCGAACCCGCCCCAATGGGCGAGCCCCATCAGAATCTGGCTGATCGGACCCGTGACCTGGAGCATCCGTGTCCGCGCGATCGTCCTGAAGTCGCCGGTGCGGGTCGCGACGAACGAGAAAATCTGGTAGGCCCCGATCATGGCGAAGCCGATCGGCAGGATGTAGCGATAATCGTATACGGCGCCGAGCGAGAGGGTGTGGTAGAGGCTCGCCGGCATCAGGTAGGTCGCAAGCGCGATCGCGAGAGTGGTGAGCCCGAGGGCGCCGGCACAGACCACCGCCAAATTGAGGATGTCCCGGGTCTCCTCGACCAGGGTGAATGCCATTTCATAGCGCAGCGCGGCAATGCTGGAGAAGGTATAGAGCAGCGCCGAAAACACACCCAGCGTCCCGAATTCCGCGGGGCTATAGAGCCGGGTCAGGATCGGCGCGGCGAGGACCGACGACGCCTGCCCCAACACAGTCCCCAGGAAGATCCGAAGGATGTTCCCGAAGAAATCATGTTGGAAGATTTTATTGGAGAAGCGAACGAGACGGGCAGGCAGCACGCGTCTAGCCACACGCGCTCTCGGACATGTTGGAACGTAGCCGACGGATCGCTGCCGGAGTCGCGTCGCGGGAGCGCGATGCTTTCGTCAAAATTCTCCGCAGCATGTAGCCTCCGAGTCTCCACCATAAGGACGGGAAGCCCATCATGAGTCTTTTCCCCGCCCGAGTGTAGTCTTGATCGGCGACAGCTTCGCGAATTTGATGGAGTGCTGCGACGGTATCGAACTGCTGACCGCGGGCGATCAGTCGCGCGCGCTGATATGGAGTGAACTGATCGGCGTAGTGCATGACGAAGTGATCGTTGATCTGCTTCATCGCTTCGAACGGGTAACGCTTGCGGCCGGCGCTCGACCATTGCCGCGAGATCGAGCCGAACGGCTGCACATAGCTGTAAAGGGGCGTATCGACGATGACCGCCCGCCCGCCCGCTGCGAAAAACGCCAGCAAGACGTAATAATCCTGTCCCCGCCGCGCCGGCACGTAATATTCGATGCCCTTTGCCTCGATGAAGGCGCGCCGAAACACTGGCTTGAACATGCCGACGTCGAAGCTGCGCGTGGCGTCTGAATTGGCCTGATAGCAATCGAGATCGAGCAACAACCGTTCCCCGCGCACGGGCAGGGCGGTGCCGACGGTCTGGCCGTTGCCGGGATCGATGATGAACTGGTTGTCGGTGCCCATCTCGACGCCGAGCGCATCGGCGGCGGCGATGACCGCCTCGAGGCGGGTCGGCTCGTACCAATCGTCGGCGTCGAGAATTGCCACCCAGGTTGCCCGGGAACGTTCGGTCGCGTAGTTCGCGACAAAGGCGCGTCCGCGGTTCTCCGCGAACCGTGACGCGCGAACGTTGGCGTGACGCCGCCAAAGATCGCTGATGAGGGCCCAGGACTCATCTGTCGAGGCATCGTCGACGATATGTATTTCAATGCCCGCGAGCGACTGGTCGAGGACGGAGCGCACGGCGCGGTCGAGCGTATCCGCCGCGTTGAAATTCGGAATGATGACCGTGACGAGTTTCTGGCTCGCGTCGCGAACCGCGAGTTCCTGGCTCTCTTCGATGAATTTCATTGTGTCCAACCCAGCGAAGAGACCATGCCGATGCCACCTGCGGCCGTTCGTCGTGTGTTGCCCGCAGCCGAGCGGCCTTGCCGGCCCCGGCGCCCGGCCAAGCACCTTAATTCTATACCCGGTATAAGGGTAAGGATGAATAGCTAAGCGGCGCCCTTGGGGGCGACATTTTGTAACCTATAGTTTGAGGCCACCGCAATTTCCGCCGGCCGGCACGAATATGCGGCCGTCCTCCAGCCCGACGGCGCGGCGCTACCCGTCCCCGGTGTTCGGGCAATCAGAGACAAGCCATGATTCCCAATGTTATAGTGGTTGCCATGAGATCGCCGTCCGTCGAGGATTCATGATTCCCGTGCTTGCCACGGCCCGTCCGGGTCGCCGTTCATGACAATGCCGATCGCGGTCAGGCCGCGGGTCGCCAAGATTCTCGAGATCGGCATGGTCGCCTATTTGACGGTCTACGCCTTCGAGGGGCCGATCCGCTATCTGCTGCTGCAACTCGGGCTCGACGATCTCATCTTGCTGCGCGATGCGATGCTGGCATTGCTGCTGCTGCCGGTGTTCTTTACGCCCGGCATCGGCCCGATCGCCCGAACCTATCTCGCCTGGTTCGTCGCAATCCTCGGCATCCACGCCATCATCATCTACGCGAATTTCCACGAGGCCACCGTCATCGCCTATGTCTTCAAGGAATTCACGCCGGTGCTGTTCGGCGTGATCCTCGGGCGACTATCCGGGGCGCCCTCGCGCTTCGTCGTCTACGCGTTCGCGGCGCTCTGGTGCGTCACGGTGGTCGGTCTGGTTCTCGATAAGTTCGTGCTGACATTTCCGTGGACCGGATTGTCGACCGTCGTCGGCGGGCTGAAAGTCGATGTCGGCCATGACTGGCAGACCCATGGCTTCGATAAGCGCGTCGGTGGTTTCACGCGCTCGTCGATCCACGCGGCCCTGTTCCTGCCCCTGATGTCGATGCTGCCGCTGGTCTCGGTGCGGCGTTGGTCGCTGCGCTTCCTGATCACGGCCGTAACCTGCGGCTGCGTCCTGCTGACGACGCAGAAGGGCGCCCTGGTCGGGTATCTCCTGGTCTCGGTCTGCTTCCTCGTCGGCTACAACGCCATTCGCGGTTCGCTCAAGGCGGCGTACGTCGCCGGGTTGCTCCTTACCTTCTCGCTGCCACCCCTCTTGAGCGGCATCACCCTGCCGTCGAGCGGCGGCGTCTTCTCGCTCAGTTCCTTCGCCATGCGGACGGCGATGACGTGGCCGGACGCCTTCCGCTGGATCAGCCATAACGAGGTTTTCCCGTTCGGCGTCGGCCTCGGCGGCATGGGCGGCGCGCAGCGGCTCTACTCCCCCGGCGAGTTCAATCCCGGCGACAACATGTTCCTGTTTCTATACGCCTCGTTCGGGGTCATGACCTTCGTCTATGTCGGCTATCTGAGCTTTATCTGCCTCGCGGACGGCAAGCGGAAGGCGCAGTTCGACCTGTTCCCGCGTGCCGTGGTCGCCTTCCATTTTACCTATGGCGCGGTCATGTCGATCGTCGAGGATCAAAGCTCCTGCATCATTTTGGGCTTGTCGATCGGCTATCTGTTGTTCGCCCGCAGTCCCGAGGCGGCCGAGCAGACCCTCTTCGCCCCGGTCGGAGGCCCCCGCAAGGCCGCGCGAGCGTCACAGGACGTCCTCACCAATCCGCCTCTGCCTGCTGCTTGACGATCTACGTCGCTCGATTGCTCGCCGATGCCTGATCGCGACTGGACGATTCTGGTCCTCAACGACTTTGCCTATGTCCAAGGCGGGGCCAGCAAGGTTGCGATCGACGAGGCGGTCGGGCTCGCCGAGGCCGGTTTTCGTGTGATTTTTTTCGGGCCGGTCGGGCCGCCGGGGCCGGCGCTGCGCGCAGCGCCGCTCGAGGTGATCTGCCTCGATCAGGGCGAACTGCAGGATTTCAAGAAGAACCCGGCGGTCGCGTTCCAGGGACTGTGGAACGTCGCTGCGTATCGGCGGCTCGGCGAGATTCTCGCGACCTTGGATCCGGCACGGACGGTGATCCATCTCCACGGCTATACCAAGGCGCTGACCACCAGTCCCGTCCGCATGGCGTCGGACCGCCGCTTCCGGATCGTTTGCACCCTGCACGACTTCTTCGCGACCTGTCCGAATGGGGCGCTGTTCAATTATTCGACCGAACAGCCCTGCCTGCTGCGGCCGCTGTCGCTGCCCTGCCTCGTGACGTCCTGCGACAAGCGGCGTTACGTCCACAAGCTCTACCGGGTGGCGCGCAGCATCGTGCAAAGGCGGCTGGGGCATTTCCCCGCCGCGATCCATGATTTCATCACCCTGTCGCAGAAGTCGGCGCAGCTGCTGAAGCCTTTCCTGCCAGCCGACGCCCGACTTTATCCGCTCGACAACATCATCGATGTCGCCGCCGCGCCGGCGGTCCCGGTGGCTGGCAACCGCAAGATCGTGGCGGTCGGCAGACTGGAAGCCGAGAAGGGCGTCGCCCTGCTGCTCCAAGCGGCGAAGGCGTCGGGAACGGGGATTACCTTCATCGGCGATGGCCCCCTGCGCCCCCTCGTCGAGGAGACGCCCGGATGTTCAGTGACCGGCTGGCTGCCGAGCGACGCGGTCTTCGCCGCGCTCGACGCGGCCCGCTGCGTCGTGTTCCCCAGTCTCTGGTACGAAACCTTCGGCCTGGTCGTCTCCGAAGCGGCGGCGCGCGGGATCCCGGCTATCGTCAGCGACGTCACGGCCGCCGCCGAACGCGTGATCGCTGGCGAAACCGGTTGGATTTTCCGCAGCGGGGATGTCGGCGATCTGACCCGTTGCCTGGTCGAGGCCGGCGATGACGACCGGATTGCCCGGTTCGGCGACGCCGCCTATGCCCGCTACTGGGCGGCCCCGGGAACCTCGGCCCGCCATGTCGCCCAGCTTGCCGCCATCTATGAGCAGGTTCTGGCGCAGCCGATTCCGGCGTTGCCCTGATCAGCCGATCGCGACGCGGGTTTCGTCGAGATTGGGGACGTTGGCGAGGCGACGCACGCTCTTCTGCAGCTTCAACAGCGCCCGCATCTCGAGCTGGCGAACGCGTTCCTTGGAGATGCCCAATTCGCGGCCGATTTCCTCGAGCGACGTCGCGTCCTCGGCGAGGCGGCGCGCCATGATGATCTTTTGGTCGCGCGGCGACAATTCGGTCAGGGCCTCGCGAAGCCAGCGCGAGCGGGTCTCGCCGTCGCGCAGGCCAATCACGACTTCTTCCGGACTGGGCCGGATATCGGCGAGGGAATCGTTCCAGTCGGCCTCGCCATCGCCACCCCGCGGTGCGTCGAGCGAGCGATCGCCGATCGCGAGCCGCTGTTCCATGTAGCCGACCTCCTTGACGGGGACCTGCAGCTCGGCGGCAATCTTGGCGCGCTCGGTGTCGCCGAAGCCGGACCCGCTGCTGCCCTCGATCGCGGCGCGCATCCGGCGGATGTTGAAGAACAGTTTCTTGTGGGCGGCCGTCGTGCCGGTGCGGACGATCGACCAGTTGCGTAGCACGAATTCCTGCATCGACGAGCGTATCCACCACGTCGCATAGGTCGAGAA
>CAIUCF010000363.1 GCA_903897565.1 uncultured Rhodospirillales bacterium
CTGACGCCACGCGAACTCGACGTCCTCAACCTGATGCTCAAGGGTAATTCCTTCGACAACATCTCGCGCCGGCTCGCGATCTCGAGCGGCACCGTCCACGTCCACCGCAAGCACATTTACGAGAAGCTCGACGTCAGCTCGCTCACCGAGCTGTTCTCACTCTTCATCGACGCGATCTGCAGCGTCAGGATCACGCTCGGCGAGGATCCGCTGACGCTCTATTCCAGCGGCGGTCCTGCGCTCGAGCGGACGGACATTTGATGCTCCCCGCCTGAGACTATTCGCCGGACTTGTCGCGATTGCGGTCGAGCGTCTGCAGGCCTGTGGCAAAGCCGTTCAGTGAGTATTCGATGACCAGCGGCTGGCCGTTGTTGAGAACGATCTTGACCTGACCCAGCTTGCCGCGGCGCAGCGCCACCATCAGCGATTTCGGCAGGATCTCGGTGGCGCGGCAACCGCCGGGTGTACAGAAATCATAGGGGATGACGAGCTCGCCGCCCTTGTCGGCGTTCAAGGTCACACCCGGCTTCAGCCGGACCCCAAGCGGCAGCACGAAAGTCGCGATATGACCGGGCATACCCCCCGGCGGGAAGCCGAACGCCATCCGCATCACGGTCTGGGTATTGCCGTTCTCAACGACGTTGACGTCCTGGTCCAACTCGCAGACCGGCTTTACCGGCTTGCCGGCGATGGCCAATTCCTGGCAGCGGTACATCCAGGTGCCGAAAGGCTGCTGCGTCACCTTGGGCGCGGCCGCGGTCTTGCCGTCAGGGGTGGACGGCGCCGGCGCGGCGGCATCTAGCGTGGCGGTCTGGACCGGAACTTGGCTGGACGTAGCCTGGGCGCGGGTCGCGGTGGTGGCGGCGACGAGCAGGAGACCCAGAATCAATCGACCGTGAATGCACATTCATGAAGCCCTTCGTGATTGCGGATCGCGCAGGACCCTGACGCGGCATTTGCATGTCCGGCCCGTCATTGCGTAATCCAGCCCGGAATATGCGACAGTTCCGGCCGATGTGCCAGCATCGGCCAGGCCTCGACCCAGCAGCAGTCGTGGTCCTGGCCGGGGACCGCGACCAGACTCGCCTGAGTATCGGCACGCTGGCGCTGCAGGAACGCCCGCGCGATCTCGGCAGTCACCACCTTGTCCTCGACACCGGTGAAATGGACCTGCGGCGTCGCCGCCAGACGCATGGCCTCGCTCGCCGGGTCGAGCGAGCCCCGCAACGGCGTCAGACCATTGGCCTCGACCCACGCCGCGACATCGAGATTGGCGGCGATCGTCACCAAGCCATCGACGTCGCCGCGGCGTTCGGCGAGCAGGGCGGCCAGCGCGCCGCCGCCGGAATAGCCCACCAGCACGAGGCGTGTCCCCGGTCCCTGCCGCGCCGCCAGGAGGTCGAGCGCGGTATTGGCGCTCGCCACCACCTCGGGGGCGTAGCGCGCCACCGTCCAGTAATCGCTGCGGCAGTTCCGCCCCTTGCCACCCGCGCCATACTGGCAGGGCCGCGCCATATAGGCGACGGCACCGCTGCCGGGATGCGCGAGCGCCAGGCGCAGGCCCAGCGGATCTGTCGGCGTCGGGTCCATCGCCCGCTCGCTCGCCGAGACATAGGCGAGACCATCGCCTTCGACATAGACGACCAGCGGGCCGCTGCCCGCGCCCGGGCGCGAGGCCACGGCAAGATCGAAATCACCGGCGGCAAGTGTCTCCCACCGCCATCCCGCGGCCGCGGCCAGTTGCGGCCCCAGGGCTGCGCGGTCCTCGACGCTGCAGCCGGCGAGGCCGAGCAGCAGCAGCACGACCCACCCCTTCATGAAGTTCCGGCCGCGATCCGCGCCACGAGTTCCCTGAGCGCTGCCGCCATCTCCGCGACCACCGGCGACCAGTCGCGGGCATTGCGCTGGCGGAACAGCCGGACCGACGGGTACCAGGGCGTGTCGTTGCGCTCGAGCAGCCAGCGCCAGTCCGGCAATCGCGGCAGCATCACCCATGCAGGACGGCCAAGCGCGCCGGCGAGATGGACGGGCGAGGAATCGACCGAGATCAGCAGATCGACCAGCGAGAGTATGGCCGCGGTATCCTCGAAGCTGCTGATCTGCGGGCTCAGGCTGACGAGGTTCATTCCGGCGGGGGGGTTGAGCGCGGCGTGTTCGGTCGGGCCCTTCTGGATGGAGAGATAGGTCACGCCGTCGATCGCGAGCGGCGCCAGTTGCTCCAGCGACATCGAGCGATTGGCATCGTTGAGATGCGTCGGCCGCCCGGCCCAGACCAGGGCGACGCGGGGCCGCGGATGGGCGGCCAGCACCCCGCTCCAATATTTCACCCGCTCGGGATCGGGCGTGAGATAGGGGATCCGCCCGGGCAGGTCCGAAAGCTGCAGCCCCATCGCCATGGGCAGGCTCATCATCTCGCAATAGGTGTCGAAACGGGGCGGCAACTGGCCGCGCAGGGTGATCGCGTCGAAGCCGCCCATGCGCTCCGCCAGGCTGTGCAGCTCGTGATTGATCTCCAGGATCACCTGTCCGCCACTGCGCGCCTTGGCCCAGGGCACCATGCGCAGGAACTGGATGGTATCGCCGTAGCCCTGCTCGTCATGGATCAGCAGGGTCTTGCCGGGGATCGGCCTGCCGTCCCAGCGGGTGCGCTGGACCTTGCGCTCGAGCCGCGTGGTATGGGCGAGATTGTAGCGATACTGATATTCGCGCCAGCCGCGGTCGAAATCGCCGAGCGCCAGGCAGGTCTCGGCGAGGTCGAAGCGCAGCGCATAGTCGCCCGGCAGGTTGTCGACCAGCATTTCCTGCAGCGGTCGCGCCTCGGCGTGCTTGGCCTGATTGCGCAACGCCTGGACCAGCAGGCTCCACAGCACGATCGGTCCGCTGCCGGAGGCCAGCGCCTGCCGCAGCAGGATCTCCGCCTCGGCGAATTGCAGCCCCTGCAACAGCAGCCGCGCCTGGCGCTCGATATGCTTTACGTCCATCGTCACGTCAGCCTGCCCCGGCGAGCCTGTCACTCATGCACCACCGGGGCGCCGAGCGCCTCGATCAGCGGCGAGAGCTGCGCCGCATAGGCCTTCCAGCGATCGATGCTGGTCGCGAACAGCGGCGAGCGCACCTGGTTCACGCTCGCCGTCCGCACCAGCCGCGATGTCTCATGGAAGCGTAGGCAGGCCGCATCCCAGGGCAGATCGATGAAATCGACGAGACGCCGCGCTTCGGTCTCCAGATCGGCAACCACGTCCTCGTACCGGACTTCCAGGAACCGGTCGGCCGGCAGAATGCTGCGCCAGTGATCCATCAACCGCTCGTAGCCACGATAGAACCGCCCGAGCTCCGCCAGGTCGTAGCTGAACTGCTGCTCCTTGAGGAACAGCTTCGAATAGCAGGATAGACAGGTGTCGAGAGGATTGCGGCGGACATGGATGATGCGGGCCTGCGGCAGCAGGATCGGGATCAGGCCGGCATGGAGGAAGTTCGAGGGCATCTTGTCGACGAGCCGGGCCCGGCCCTGGGCCAGCGGGGCGATCTCGTCGAGATAGGCGCGTCCCGCCTGCGTCGCGGTCTCGATGTTCAAGCCGGGCAGGGCGCCGGGATAGGGCCCGAGCCGCTCGACCAGACGCGGCAGGGCAGAGAGCTCGCCCGCGCCCTGGACCTGGGGATGGGAGGCCAGGATCTGTTCGATCAGGGTCGTGCCCGAGCGCGGCATGCCGAGGACGAAGACGGGGAGTTCCGAAGCAGCCCCGCCGCCGGCCAGCCGCGCCAGCTCCTGCGCGGTCACGACCGCCGTGATCGAGCGCAGCCAGAGATCGGTCTTTTCGGCGTCGTAATCGAAGCTGGCGCGCTTCATGCGGCTTCCGGCATTCAGCTGTACGAAGGCCTGCTCGGCATCGCCGCAATCCATCAGCGCCTTGGCCAGGCTGTAATGCAGCGCGATCCGATCGGTCCGACCCTCGATGCCGCCGGGCTCGAGCAGCGCACGCATTGTCGCCAGTTCCGGATCACCGGCGGAGAATTTCTTGAGATCGCTATGGGCGTGCCAGGCCGAAGCCGAGCGCGGGAAAGCGGCGATGGCCTGGGCGAGCGTGGCGGCGGCGCGGCCCTTGTCGCCGCGCTCCATCAAGGCGATGCCGCTGCTGACCAACGCTTTCTCGACCGCGAAGCCGCCGGCCTTCACGGCGCGGTCATAGGCGTCGAGCGCCTCGTCCGTCCTGCCCAGGGCCTGCAGGACCTCGCCCAGCGCGTTCAACGCCTCGCCATTGGCCTGGCCGGCCGAGACCGCCAGTTGGGCGGCGCTCAGCGCCTCCGGCAGGCGATCGAGATAGCGCAGGGCCAGCGCCCGGACCGTCAGACCGCCCGGATGCATCGGCGCGAAGACCAGCAGCATGTCGATCCAGCGCAGCGCCTCGGCATAGCGGTTGCGCGAGATTTCGGCCGCGGCAGCGTTGATATAGGCATCCGTCAGCCGCGGGTTGGCGTCGATCGCGCGCCGGGCCGCCGCCAACGCGGCATCGCCGCGGCCGAGATCGTTCAGCAGATTGGCAAGATTGCTGTGCGCCTCGGCGTAATTCGGGTTGAGCGTGATCGCCGCCTCGTAGCACTTGCTGGCCTCGTCGAGGCGGCCCATGCGCTTCAGGGTATTGCCGAGATTGTTGTAACCCTCGGCATCGTTCGGCTTCAGCGCCACGGCCCGCTCCAGGCAGGCCTTGCTCTCGTCGAGCTTGCCGGCCTCCTGCAACACGATGCCGAGGTTGTTCCAGCTCGCACCCATCGTCTGGTCGAGGGTAACCGCGGTCCGCCCAGCCTGCTCGGCTTCGACCAGCAGGCCCTTCTGGCGATACATCTCGGCGAGGTTGCTGTAGTAGAGCGGCGGCGTGCGCGGCGACTGGCAGGCCTTGCGGACATGCTCGATCGCCAGGTCGAGATTGCCATAGGCATGGGCCATCAGGCCGAGCAGGTGATGGGCGTCGCTGTGACCCGGCCAGGCCGCCAGCACCTGCTGGCACAGTCGCTCGGCCTGATCCGCCTGACCGGCGTCCCAATGGGCGTGCGCCATCCCGACCGCCTGCTCGATCGAGATCCCTGGCGATGCGGGGTCGTTGTTGCTCGCGGTCATCGTGGCCCTATCACATATTTTTGCCGGCGACCGAACCGATCGCCGCGCCGAGTGCCCATGGAATAATCGGGATAAAC
>CAIUCF010000364.1 GCA_903897565.1 uncultured Rhodospirillales bacterium
CGCTGGCCTTCATCGGTTCCGTGACGGTGGCGAGGTCCAGCTCGGCCAGCACCGCGGCGATGGCGTCCAGGGCACGGCGCCGCAGGTCGAGCGCCAGGTCCTCCCCGATCGGGGTCAGCCCGCCATCCGCATCGAAGTCACGCTGCAGGACGAGATAATCCTCCAGCTCCTCGCCATTGAGCAGCGAGGGATTGAAGGAATTGTCGTATTTCAGAATCGACCCAAAGCCCGAGCAAATCAGATCCGACCCGGCGATGAGATAGGGCATGATCTTCGCCCCGACCCGGATCTCGCTCTCCGTCGGCCTCGCGTCATTGCCGGAGGCGCATTCGAGATCGAGCCAGACGGCAATCAGGTTTTCCGCCATCAGCTCGCGCGCGCCGCCCTGGATGCTCATGGTCAGCGGCGCGCCGTCGACGCCGCCGTTCTGGGTTCCCTGCACACCCATCGCCCGTTGCAGACAGAGGCAGCGCGCTTCGAGATAGAGCAGCGATTGCGACTGGTGGAACCCCATCAGCAGTTCCGACCCTGCTCCCGAGGTGCAGCGCATCTTGACGCCGCGCGAGGCATAGGCGGCGGTCAGGAACGCCTTGGACCAGGGCGTGTCGTCGCCGTCGATGAAGGCGCCCTCGCTACCATAGACGGACACGGTCTCGGCGTAGGAGGTGAAGCCGGCCATGGCGATCCGCAGTTCCTCGGCCTCCTCGCTCGAGCACTGGAACAAGGTGCCCCAGCGCCCGACGCTGGCGCCGACCGCACAGGCCAGCGCGTTCGACCAGGCATTGCGCGCGACCCGCTGCGTCGTTTCGATCTCGTCGAAGCCGAGGGCAACGGCGAACGCCGCATCGGCCGCCAATTGCAGCGGATCGTCCTTGGCGTTGGTGACATGGGCCTGATTGCCCGGCGCGCGGCGGGCGCGCATCTTCGAATATGCGAATGCCAGTTCCAGCGACGAGAGATGGGAGACGACCTCGGCGAGCCGCGCGGGGGTGAGGCCTTGAGCGAGACGGGTCAGTTGCACTCGCGGCACGTTCATGTCGACGAGCATGCGGGCAAGCTCGAGCGACGGGATCGCCATCGCTTCCTGTGCGATCACCGGATCGAGATGATAGGTCGCGATGAAACGGTCGATCATGTCGAAATCGGCTTCCGCGACGCCGTCCATGCCGACGACACGGCCATTCGCGATGTCGATGCCGGGCGCCGGATCCTTCGGGCTCTTCATCGCCGAGAAACCGTTGGCGGGGTCTTCCTTGGCGAAACGGTCGAGGCGGAGCGGACGCTCGTCCCAATCGGCAAACCGCCGCCAGCGATTGCTGCCCGAACTCGAAATGGTCATGGTTCCTGCCCTCCCGACCCCGCCGCCGTCATGGCTCAATCTCCCGGGACCCAGCCACGGCACTACGAGCATCAATTTATCATGAGGGCAAAATTGCGGGAAGTCCCAACAATTATGTCAGAAGTCCAACATACGTTGATTCTCCAACTTAAACATTCGACAGCAGGAGATGCGCGCCGCCCGAGATAATCGCCGCACTGAGATCCTCGCCCGGGGCGCGGTCGGTCGCCAGGGTCACAGCCGGCGTCCAGGTGCCGAAGAGACGGAGCGCCCGAACCGCGAATTTGGAGTGGTCGGCAACGATGATCGTGGCTGCGGCGCGGCGCATCATCGCGCTGTAGACATGGGCGGCATGGGCCTCGGCATTGGAGAATCCATCTACCGTGACGCCGCTCGCGCCGAGGATCGCGCGATCCGCCACGAAGCCGTCGAGATAGGCGCAGGTATCCTGACCGATGAGATGGCCTTCGCGGGGGTTGTATTGCCCCGGCGTCGCGATAACCGTGAAGCTGTCATTGACCCCGAGCGCGACAATGATGTCGATTGCATGGGTCACGACCGTCAGGCCGGAATGATCGCGGGCGATGCGCTGCGCAACCTGCAGGGTCGTGGCGCCCGCCCCCATCAGCAGCACCTCGCCCGGCCGGATCAGCGCGGAGACCGTCGCGGCGATCGCCTCGCGCTCTCGCACCATCAGGCGGCGGCGCTCGGCGATTGCCGGCTCC
>CAIUCF010000365.1 GCA_903897565.1 uncultured Rhodospirillales bacterium
AGCGGCGCCGCGCCCGCGAACATGAACACGCTGCGGGGCTTGCCGGGAATATTGGCGCCCATGTACCAGGAGTTGGCGCGCGGAAAGAGCGTCATGTCGAGCGTATCGCGAACCAGCTTGAACCAGGCGGTTTCTGCCGCATCGCTCGCTTCGAACGTCTTTGCGCCCGTGGCGCGCAGATGCTGGATCACCCCGACCGCGAAGTTGACATGATCCTCGATCGCCAGCGGGTTGTTGTAGAGCACCACGGCGCTGGTCGGCCCGGTGATGGTGAAGAGATTCGGGAATCCCGCGCTCGCGATGCCGAGGTAGGTCTTGGGACCTTGCGCCCAACGATCCTCCAGGCGCAGACCGTCGCGGCCGACAATACCCAGCGCGAACAGCGAACCGGTGACGGCATCGAAGCCGGTCGCCAGCACGATCACATCGAACGCGAGCTCCTTACCGCCGAGGCGAATCCCCGTCGCGGTCACTTCTTCGAGCGGGGTGGCGCGCAGATCGACCAGGCTGACATTGTCGCGATTGAAGGTGTCGTAGTAATCCTCTTCGACGGGCGGCCGTTTCGTCCCATAGGGGTGATCCTTCGGGCACAGCATCTCCGCGATGACCGGATCCTTGACCCGCTCGCGGATCTTTTCGCGGACATACTCGGCCAAGGTTTCGTTGGCGTCCGCGTCCGTCAGCACGTCGGCATAGCCGGAGGCCAGCAGGTTGAAGCCACCCTTTTCCCACAGCTCGTCATAGCGCGCCCGCCGCGCCTCGGGGCTCACCTCGAGTGCGCTGGCGAGTGGGTTGGCGTAGGGCACGCCCATGAAGCGCATCCGGGTCTTATCACGCACCTGATCCCAGTGCGCCGCGTTCCAGCGCTGCTGTTCGGGATCGATCTTCCTGTTCTGCATCGGTACGGCGTAGTTCGGCGTGCGCTGCAACACCGTCACATGCGCCGCCTGCCGCGCGAGCTGCGGGATCAGCTGAATGGCGGTCGAGCCCGTGCCGATCACGCCGACCCGCTTGCCGGCGAGATCGACGCCTTCGCGCGGCCAGCTGCTGGTCACATAGACGGGACCCGAGAAATTCTCGATGCCCGGAAATTCGGCGCGCGACTTCGGTACGTTGACGTTGCCGGTACCGGCAATGACGAAACGCGCGGTGATCGTCTCTCCGGTGTCCGTGCTCAGGGTCCAGAACGCGTCCGCGTCGCTCCAGACCAGCGAAGTCACCCGTCGGCCAAACCGGAAGGATCGGCGCAGATCGAGCTTATCGGCAACGAACTCGAGATAGCGGAGAATCTCGGGCTGGCCGGCATAGCGTTCGGACCATGTCCACTCGCGCTGGATTTCGTCGGAAAACGAGTAGGAATAGTGCACCGATTCGATGTCGCAACGTGCGCCGGGGTAGCGGTTCCAGTACCAGGTTCCGCCCGGGCCACCCGCGGCATCGATGCCGACGACATTGAGGCCGAGATCATCGCGCAGTCGATGAATTGCGTACAGACCAGCAAAGCCGGCTCCGATGACGACGACGTCGAACTCATGGTTCATGGTGGTCTCCTCCGCGCGTTTATAAGTTACGAGGTCCGGTTCTGATGCCGGCGCTTGCGACCCGATCCCGATCTCCGCCCATCCAGCGATCCCACCCGAGGATGCTGCCTATGGTCCCGACCGTCACCCCAGACTTGACATGATGC
>CAIUCF010000366.1 GCA_903897565.1 uncultured Rhodospirillales bacterium
CTGGCTTGCGGTCTCTTCGCCATCAGGATGCTGCCGCATGACACGTCGATGGCCGAGATCAGCGCCTGCATGCTGCTGTCCGGGGCCGGTTTCGGCTTCTTCCAGCCGCCCAATAATCGTGCCTTGATCTCGGCGGCACCCCATGCCCGTGTCGGGCCGTCCGGCGCCCTGGTGTCGACGGCGCGGCTGTGCGGCCAGAGCTTCGGCGTCACGGTCATCGCGCTGTGCTTCCGCAATTCGATCGAACAAGGGGCCGGCATCGCGCTGCTCATCGGCGCGGCGATGGCGCTGGCGGCGGCAGGGATCAGCACCATGCGGGGGCGCGGGCGGTGAGGCAGCTGGCGCTTGAGTTCGGATCGATATGATGCGGGAATGCGACAACCAATCACGAAGACTCGGGAGAACGCCAGGATGATCAACGAGCCGACACTCACCCAGCGCTTGCTGTCCCTATGGGATCACCTCGGCCTGGGCGCCGCTCATGTCGGGGCCCAGGTCACCGTCGATATCAGCGATCTCGCCTCCCGGTTCCCCGAGCGAATCGCGGGGCTGCTGTTGTGCGAGGCGCCTGGCATTCATCCCGAACCCTTTGCCGCGCTGGCGTCGCGAATGACGATCGTCGCCGGTGATGTCGGCATGGCCTCGACGGTCGCCGATCGGGCTCATGCCCGCTTGCCGGGAAGTAACCGGGTTAAGCTCCGCGATTACGACATGCCGTTCTGGGCCGATTCGATCACCGATCATCGCGCGACAATCGTCTCCTCCTTTCTCGAATTGCCGGGCCAGGCGACGGTCCTTGACCAGCCGGCGCGCCAGGGCGCGCATGCCGGCATCACTTATAGGATCGAGGGCAAGGGGCCTGCCCTCGTGCTGGTGCCGCTGTTTCTGGCGCCGTCGCAATGGGATGCCGCCATCCCGGAACTCGCGCGGCATTTCACCGTGATCAGCCTCGGCGGCCGCCATGTCGGCGGCGTCTCCCTGCTCGAGGGGAGGGCGCGGAGTCCGAGTTACGCGGGGATGCTCTATACGATGTTCGATGTGATCGCGCCGGCAGCGGGCGAGTCGATCCTCGACGTCGGCTGCGGTTCGGGCGCGTTGCTGCGGCTGCTCGCTAGACGGCTCGGCGCGAGCCATCCTTTCTCCGGGATCGATCTCAATCCCTATCTGCTGCGCGAGGCCGCGGTGCTCGCGCAGGAGGATGGGTTAGGGTCGCGCATCAGCTTCGGCGAAGGCAATGCCGAACAACTGCCGTTCGCCGATTCCAGCCTCGACCATGCCTACAGCGTGACTGTGCTCGAGGAATGCGATGCCGATATCGCGCTGCGTGAATTATGGCGGGTCGTGAAGCCGGGCGGCAAGGTCGGGGTGATCGTACGGGCGATCGATATCGACCAGATTTGGAACGCCGACCTGCCTGCCGCGATCCTGCGCAAGATCGAACCGCCACCGCAGTTGATCGGCCCTAAGGGCGTGGCCGATCGCAGCCTGTATCGACGGATGGCGGCCGCCGGCTTCGACATCGCGGCCTGTTTTCCGGCCCAGGCTGCCTTCCTGGGATTGACCGATTCGATCGGGCGCTATTTCGAAGAGCGGATGATGTCACGGCTCGATCCCGACGAGGCCGCGATCTGGCTCAAGGCGGCAGCGGCCGGCAGGGCGGATGGCACGCTGTTCGTGACCGCGCCCCATCACTGCGTCGTCGGGATCAAGCCCGGCGGTTAGAGGGCCGTCAGCCGCCGAGGGCGTGCATCGCGGCGATCTCGATCCGCAACCTGTCCCGCTGGGCCGCGAGGAGGTCGCGTATTGTCGGGTCGATGCCGGGAAGGTCCAGCGCCTCTTGGTAAGAGGCGACGTTGCTGGTCTCGCCTTGAATCAGGCCGGGCAGAATGGACTCGCTCTGGCGGTCGAAGATGGCGCCGATGTTGATCAGCGTGCGTTGGATCGTGGTCAGGAATGATCCACCGGGCTCTGGAGCCGCGCCATACCGGGCAAGTACCGTGGCGAGTTCCAGCGCGTTGCTCTGGTGGAGCGCCGTCATGCGCTGAAACAACTCGCTCAAGCCATGCCCTCCCGCTTCGCGCAGAGCCAGATCGTAGGCGTCGCGCGCATCAACCGCGCCGTCGTGGAGCGACTTGAGGTGTTCGAGTAGCGGCGTGTTCATCGCATCCATCCTCCTGCCTCGTTCCGGCCCGAGATCCGAACGTCAGGACGCCTTGATGGTTCCTGCGGTGGGCGCCCCGCGATGTGCCTTTCCCAAAATATCGCCTGAGGCGAATGGTGCGACAATGTAACTGTGAAATGTATCAAAATATCGCCGGATGATTCATGACTCATTCACCGTTCCGTGCGCGTAGTTGGCTGCATATTCAACGAGTTAACAGAAGGTAAACGCCATGGCTGACAGCTACGATAGGGACAAACGGCTCGGCCTTCTGCTTGTGGATGAGCGCACTAAACGCGCGCTGACGCAATTCTCGGACGTACTCCAACGGGAACTCCCCGGCATTATCAAGGGCTTCTACGAGCATCTGCGCGGCGATCCTCAGCTGATGAAGCTATTCAAGAGCGAAGCCATCCTCGCTCACGCCGCGGAGCGCCAGACGGCGCATTGGCTCAACCTCTTCAAGGGAACATTTGACGTCAGCTATTTCGAATCGGCGCGTCGGATTGGCCAGATCCACAGCAAGATCGGGCTTGAGCCCCGGTACTATATCGGCGGCTATGCCTTCACCATC
>CAIUCF010000367.1 GCA_903897565.1 uncultured Rhodospirillales bacterium
CGCGGATACCAACAAGGTGCAGGTCACCCCCAAAAAAGTGCAGGAAGACATCGAAATCGGCGGCCCCTCCGGCCCCGAACCCACGCGTTACGGCGATTGGGAAAAGGGCGGAAGATGTACTGATTTCTGATTGTACTGATAAATATTAAGCACGATCAAGGGTAGTTTTTGGATTTTTATAGAACGTCTATTGGAGCGCGGCCGAAGTCCTTGGAATCCCATCGGGTAGGGTCTCCCAGCCACTGCCGAGAGCCTTGTACAGCGCAATGGTCTGCTGCGCTTTTGCCAAGGCGCTTTCGGCGCGGGCATCCTCGGCGGCGTAGAGCGAACGCTCGTTCGTCAGAACGGTAATGAAGTCACCGATGCCGTTACGGTAGAGATCGGTCGCCCGGTCCAAGGCGACCTGATTAGCCGCTATCGCCTGCTTCAGACTGGCATCCTTGGCATCGGCAGCCTGGCAGGCGGCGATCGCCGTTTCGACTTCGCGAAACGCCGTCAGGACCGCCTTCTGGTAGGCGATCAACTCGCTCGCGGCGTAGGTCTTGGCCAGCGAGACCTCGGCCGCAATCTTTCCGGAGTCGAAGATCGGAACCTGTACGTTGACGGGAATTGCCCAGGCCAGGGCGCCGACGTCGAGCATGCGGTGCAGCCAACCGGCGTTAACGTCGAGCGACGGGTTTATCGAGAATTTCGGGAAGTAGTCCGCCGTCGCGATCCCGATCGTCGCCGTCGCCGAGGCCAGTTGGCGCTCGGCAGCGCGGATATCCGGACGATTTCGAATCACCGCCGACGCGATCTCGGCCGGCAGGCGCGGCGGGGGCACGAGAATGCCGGCGCCTTGGCTCAGTTCATCATGCAGGGCGTCAGGCTGGTCGCCGAGGAGTTCGGCGATCGCGAATTCGCGCTGTGCGATCTCTGCCTGGAAATCGGGAATCACGGATTCCAAGGTGTGGAGCTGCGATTCGGCTTCGGCCACGTCGAGCTCGCTGGACAGGCCCTGGACATTGCGCTCGCGGGTAAGATCGAGGACTTGCTGCTCGACCGCGAGATTGCGTTCGGCGATGCCCAGACGTGCCTGGGCGGAGCGCAGGGCGGCGTAGTCAGTACCGACATCGCCAAGCAGGGTCACCAGAGTCGCGTGGCGCTGTTCCTCCTGTTGCTGGATGGATGCCTTCGACGCCTCGACCTCGCGTCGGGTTTGCCCGAACACGTCGATTTCCCAGCTGGTATCGAATCCGGCCTGGAACGTGTTGTACACGCCGCCGAAGGGCGGAAACTTGTCGTTGGTGCTGAGGCGCTGGCGGCTGGCGCCGGCCGACGCCGTGACCGACGGGAAATAGCCGGCGCGAACATAGCCGAGCGCCGCCCGGGCTTCTTCGACGCGCAGGCTCGCCGCCTTGACGTCGAGATTCTGCGCGACGGCGCGATCGACGAGCCGGTTCAGTTCCGGGTCGTTGAACAGGGTCCACCAGCGCTTGATCTGCTCGGCCGCGTCGCGGGCGGTGCGGAGCAGGCCCGACTTGTCGGCCGACCACGCCGCGGGTGCGGTCATCTACGGCGGATGGTAGTCCGGGCCCACGGTGCAGGCGGTAACGACGATCAGGGGCAGGGCGAGCAGCGCGTTCCGCATCATCAATGTCCGAGCATGGCCGGGTCGGGCGTCTTCTTCGCTTTCCGGATCATGAATGTCAGCGGAATGACCGCGAAGGCGATGAGCCCCGCAGCGGTGAAGACGTCGCTATAGCCGAGAATGGTGCTCTGGCGGATCAGCGTGCGGTAGAGCAGTC
Organism: uncultured Rhodospirillales bacterium; assembly: GCA_903897565.1. Lineage (GTDB taxonomy): Bacteria > Pseudomonadota > Alphaproteobacteria > ATCC43930 > CGMCC-115725 > CAIXXC01. The sequence continues at coordinate 1,788 of CAIUCF010000367.1, forward strand.
CCGCACTCGAGGCTTGGGCGACGGCGTCGGGATTGCCGAGGGTCGATACCGCGGCCTGGACGCTTGCTACCGTATCGCTATAGGCGGGATTGAGGGGGGTCAGGTGTTCCGAGAGATAGGCCATGTGGACCTGGGTACGCTGCGTCACCATGGCCGTCGTTATCGAGACCGCCACAGAGCTCATGATGTTGCGGATCATCGACATCAGGCAGGTCGCGTCGCGGAGCTGCGCGTGCGGCATCGAGGCGTAGCTCATGGTGCTGATCGGCACGAAGATGAAGGCGCCGACCATGCCCTGATAAATCCGCATGATCATGAGCGTGGTGAAGTCGATATCGGGAGAAACCCGGCTCATATTGAGCATCGCGCAGCCGAGCCCGGCGAGGCCGAACAAGATACGGGTATGGTTCGAGGCTTTGAGGCGCGAACTCGAGGCGAGAATCAGGGCGAAGATCATCCCGATGCCACCGGGTGACAGCAAGAGGCCGGCCAGTGCCGCAGTATATCCGAACTGCGCCTGGACCATCTGCGGCAGCAGAATATTGACCGAGAAGAACGGGATCAAGGCGCCCGAGGTGATCAGCAGCCCGAGCATGAAGTCGCGGTTGAACAGCGGCGTGAGGCTGACCACCGGGTTCTTCTTCTCGAGCAGCCAGACGAAGGCCGAGGCGAGGGCACACAGCGAGATCGCCGCCATGAGGCAGATGAAACCGGAGCTGAACCAGTCATCCTCCTCTCCGCGGTCGAGCACGATCTGGAAACAGCCGAGCCCGATCGCGAGCAGCGCCAGGCCCGTGTAGTCGATCGGATTGCCGCCGCGCTTGGTCGAACGCTGTTCCCACGGCGGGTCCTCCACCACGGCGGCGACGAGCAGGCAGGTCATGATCCCGATCGGAACGTTGATCAGGAACACCCAGCGCCACGACAGGTGGTCGGTGATGAAGCCGCCGAGCGCCGGCCCGATCACCGGCGCCAGGACCGTCGTCACCATCGCGAAGGCGAATGCCTTGGGTCGATCGGCCGGCGCGAAGGTGTCGAGCAGGATGGTCTGCTGCGTTGTCTGCAGGCCACCGCCGCTCAAACCCTGGAGCAGACGGAAGAAAATGAGCTGCGGCAGGCTGTTCGATAATCCGCACAGCGCCGAGCACAGCGTGAACAGGCCGAGGCAGAGCAGGAAATAGCGCTTGCGCCCGAACAAGGTCGAGAGCCAGCCGGAGATCGGGATCACGATGCCGTTCGCGACAAGGTAGGACGTGACCGTCCAGGTCGCTTCGTCGACACCCATCGACAGGCTGCCGGCGATATGGGGCAGCGAGACGTTGACGATGGTGGTGTCGAGCACCTCCATGAAGCTGCCGAGTGTCACGGTGACCGCGATCAGCCACCGGTTGGACGCGGGCTGCCAAGACTTGTCGGTGGCGGTGCGCGCTGCCGGCATCGTTACAGGCTATTGGATGTTGACGGTCGGGGTCGCTGACAATCCGACCGCCAGCGGCCGGTCGGGATCGAGCCCGTCGGTAATCACGATCTTCACCGGAATCCGCTGCAGGATCTTGACGAAGTTTCCGGTGGCGTTTTCCGCCGGGAAGGCCGAGAAGCGCGCGCCCGAGCCCATCTGCATGCTGTCGACCTTACCGGTCAGGGTCATGTCGGGATAGGCATCGAGACGGATCGAGACGGTCTGGCCGCGCCGCATATTCGCGAGCTGAGATTCCTTGAAATTCGCGGTCACCCAGACGTCGGGCGTGACGATCGTCATCAAGGCCTGGCCCGGTTGCACGTAATTGCCCTGTTCCACAGCGCGTTTGGTCACCCAGCCGTCGAGCGGCGCCAGAATCTTGGTATAGGACAGGTTGAGCTCGGCGCGGTCGAGATCGGCCTTCGCCAGCGCCACCTGGGCGGCGAGTTGTTTGACCTGCGCGTCCATCACGCTCAAATTCTCGGGAACCAGCGCGGAAATCCGGACATTTGCCTCGCGTTCGGCGAGTGCGGCCGCGGCGACCCGCTGTGCCGCCGAGGCCTCGTCTATCTGCTGCTTGGTCGTCGCCCGGCGATCGACCGCATGCTGGCGGCGCAGGTCGGCATCGGCCTTCGCCAGATTGGCGCGCGCCGAATCGCGCTGGGCGCGGGCGGCGGCAAGCTGCGCGGGGTAGCTGGTCTGGGCGATCGTCAGGTTGCTCTTGGCCGAAGCGAGTTGTGCCTCCGCCAGCGCCAATGCCGCGACGGCGCGATCTCGGGCGATGATGAATTCCTGCGCGACCAGTTCGACCATGACATCGCCGGCCTTGACACGCTGGTTGTCGGTGACGCGGACGACCGCGACATAAGCGGACAAGTTCGGCGCAACCGTCGCGACGTGGCCATCCGTGTAAGCATCGTCGGTACTCACGTGATAAAGCCCATCACGATAGTAATACGCACCGACACCGAGGACGACGAGAAACAAAATAAACAGCAGGATACGCGGACCGTTATTCGATTTCTTCCTGATGTTCTTTGGTTTTGTCGTAACCGCGTCAGTCATACATGCTTTTCCTTGGGGTCGACGGGCTCGAAAGGAGGCAATGACGCCGACGAACGTATGGGGATTTCAAGGAGGGTGTGGCGACCGGGCGAGCGCTCTTCGTGTCACGGCCCGGGAAGCCGCGACTGTAACGGTTCCTCTATCACGACTGCATCGTCGCCGAAAGCGGCGCGGCAGAACGCCGGCGCGCGTATCAATCCTGCGTAAAATTCATGGAGTGTCGCGCGAGTCGCCATAGGTGAGGTCGACGGTGGCTCCCGGAATGTAATCGGGCAGCGGCGGAAATCGGCCGACGCAGTCGAAGATCGTCTTGTACTGCTCGTCGAAGGCCGGCGATCCCGAACTCCTGATGACGTTGACCCAGAGGATCACACCGTTATGGCGTACCGCGATCGACAGCAGTGGAATGCGGCCGACGGCGCTCAGTCGTGACAGGATCTCCGGCGTCTGACACTCCTTCACGAGTTCATTGATATAGGCGAGGTAGGCATCCTTGGTGGCATCGGGTCCCGGGTATTTGGCGTGGTGCTGGCCGGTATGGGGCGGGCCCAGCAAGGCCTGGACATGCGATCCTCCAAGCCGCGGCGCGGGTTTGGGTTCCTTGACGGGCTTCGGCTTGGTCGCGCCCAGGGTCGAGGCCGGATTTTCCTGCTTGGCTTCGACCGCCGCGGCGTCGCCCTTGGTCGTCGGCTGCTCGCTGCCTTCATCGGGTTTTGCCGCTCCCGAGGCCTTCGTGAGCGACGGCTGCTTGGCGTTCTCGGGCGCCTTGGGATCGCCGAGATCTTCCGAGGCCAGTCGTCCCGGCGGCGGCTTCGGCGCCTGCTTGCGTTGCTGCGCGGATTCCTGGGGCTTGGGTTTCGGCTTCGGCGCGGGGAGCTGGGACTTTGGCTTCGGGATCGCCGTCGGCGGCACGATATGGACGGGAATCGGTGCCGGCACCACGATCGGCAGCG
>CAIUCF010000368.1 GCA_903897565.1 uncultured Rhodospirillales bacterium
GACAATCCCGAAGCCGTGCTTCAACGCGACCAGCTCCTCCTGGTCGAGCGCCGATTCCATCGCCTTGAACGCGACCGTCTTGTCGGGATGGGTCAGTTTCTCGGCGCCGATCGCCAGCGCGACCTCGCATTGCCCGGAGGCGACCGCCATGCGCGCAACATGAACGGCGGTCGAGCCGGAGGCGCAGGCGTTCTCGACATTGATCATCGGCTGGCCGGTCAGCGGCGTGCCGCGCAGTGCGACCTCGCTGCGGATGCATTCCTGGCCGGTGACCAGGCCGGACATAGCGTTACCGAACACGACAAGTCCGATATCGGCGTAACACGCATTGGCATCAGCCATCGCCGCGGTGACGGCTTCCTGGGTCAGGGAGCGGACGCCTCGATCCAGGAATTTGCCGAAAGCCGTCATTGCGGCACCGGCGATTACGACCTCGACCATGCGCTTCTCCCTGAAATATCGCTTGTTTGCGACTTGATGATAAGATATCTAACTCATGAGTAAGTTTTCGTCAACAGGCGATCCGATGGCCTCTATCTGCAATGCGCCGGGTTCAACCGGCAGCCGCGACCGGGCGACCGATGCCGCGCATCATCAGCGCCGACATCTCGCGCGCCATCTCCGCGCTGCTCAGCCGGCCCTCGGGGTCGAACCAGCGCGCCAGCCAGTGCATCGTCCCCATGAACGAGAATATCACGACCTTGGGATCGACGGCGGCCAGCGAGCCGTCAGCGACGCCCTCCTTCAGCAGGGCGCCAAAGCGGCGCTCGAAATCGTCGCGGCGCGCGATGATCGTCACCCGATCCTCCGGCGTCAGGGCGTCGATCTCGGTCAGCACCGCGAAGGTGCCATGCTGGCCCGTGATGTCGGCGATATAGCGATAGAGAAAGGCTTCGAGCTTGACCGCGGCGCTGCCGGGCAGCGCCAGCGCCATGTCGAGCGCGGCGTCGCCAAGGTCCATCGAGGCCTTGTGGCACTCGAACAGGATTTCCTGCTTGGTCGTGACATAGGTGTAGAGCGCGGCCTTGGTGACATCGAGCGCCTTGGCGACGTCGTCGAGCGAGGTATTGTGGAAGCCGCGCTTGGCGAAGGCGAGGCCCGCCTCGCGCAGCACCGCCTCGCGCTTGCGCTGGAACTGCGCGGCCTGGTTCAGATCGGTCTTCTTCCAACGGGCCATCGACACTCTATCCTGGGAATTCTCGGCCCATCATAGGGGCCTCGGGCCCAGCCGTTATCGAGAAAAATAAGCCGACGGGTCAACCCGGTCGGAAAAACGCCGAAAGAGCGCAACGGGAGGACGAAATGCGGATCATCGATTTTTTCGACAGGGGTGCCGATCGCTTTCCCGAGCGGGATGTCGTCCATGACCTCAGCCGGGGCTGGACCTATCGCGAAGTCCAGACCCTGACCCGGCGCATCGCGACGGCGCTGATCGCTGCGGGGCTCGGCCCCGACTCTTCGGTCGCGACCTACACGCCGAATTCCGCCATGGGTTTCGCCGCCCAGTACGGCGTGTTTCGCGCCGGCAATGTCTGGCTGCCGATCAATGTCCGCAACAGCGTCGACGAAAATATCGCCGTGCTCGATCGCATGGACGCCGAATTCCTGTTCTTCGCCAGCCAGTACGAAGCCGACATGGCCGAGATCCGGGCGCAGCTGCCCCGCTTGCGGGGCGTCGTCTGCCTCGACGCGGAGAGCGCCCATGGCCCCTCGCTGACGCAGTGGCTGGAGGGCCATGGGACCGACGGGGTGTTCTTCGAAAAAAGCGCGCTCGATACCGTGTCGATGATGACGACCAGCGGCACGACCGGTGCGCCCAAGGGCGTAATCCTCACCAATCTGAACTGGGAGACGATGATCGCCTCCTACCACATCGCGATGCCCTATGATGCGCCGCCCGTCCAGATCGTCGCCGCACCGCTGACCCATGCCGCCGGCTGCCTGACGGCGACCTTGCTGCCATTCGGCGGCACCAGCGTGCTGCTGCCCAAACCTGAGCC
>CAIUCF010000369.1 GCA_903897565.1 uncultured Rhodospirillales bacterium
GGCGATACGATGGATTTTCATGATCTCAGCATTGTTCCTGGGAATGCGAAGGGTCAGTTCTGGATGAACTGTTCATTGCCGACGAGGCCGATCTTGGTGATGCCGATCCGCTGGGCGGAGGCCAACACCATCGCGACCGTGCTATAGGCGGCAAGCTTGTTGGGTCGCAGATGGACCTCCGGCTGGTCGGGCAGCGCCGCGGCCTGGGCGAAACGCGCCTCCAGGGTCGGGCGGTCGCGCACGACCTCCCCGTTCCAGGTGATCGTGCCGTCGAAATCGACGTCGAGCTCGACCACAACCGGCTGGACGATCGGCGGTGGCGCGTTGGTGTGCGGCATGTCCAGTTTGACCTCATGGGTCTGGATCGGGATCGTGATGATCAGCATGATCAGCAGTACCAGCATCACGTCGATCAACGGCGTGGTGTTGATGTCGATCATCACCTCGGGATCGTCGCCGCGTGGGCTTCCGACATTCATGGCCATGACAGAAAAATCCCTCTGGCTCAGCCGCCGCGCGCGGGCGGCTGGGTGATGAAGCCGATCTTCTCGAGACCGGCACGCTGGCAGGCGAACACGATCTTGCCGATCGCCTCGTAGCGGGCATCCTGGTCGCCGCGGATCAGGATTTCCGGCTGCGGGTCCTGGACGGCGACGGCTTTCAGCTTCTCGACCAAGGCGTTGGTACCGGCAATCGGCGCCGTGCCCCAGAACACCCCGCCCTCCTGATCGACCGAGATCGTGACGTTCTCGGGCTTGGTCTTGGTCGGGATATTGGTTTCCGGCGGCAGGCGGACGGGCACGTTGTGGACGACAACCGGGATGGTGATCAGGAAGATGATCAGCAGCACCAGCATCACGTCGACGAGCGGCGTCGTGTTGATGGCGGCGATCACCTCCTCGTCGTCATTGCTATTGAGGGTGATCGCCATGCTCAGGCGGCCTTCGTGTTGGCGCTGCCGAACGACGGTGTTGAAGAGCCGATCGTCGCGCCCTGGCCGAGCAGCACACCATGGAGATCGGCGGCGAAGTTACGCACTTCCTCGAGACCGCTCTTGTTGCGCCGCACCAGCCAGTTGTAGCCGAGCACAGCCGGCACCGCGACGGCGAGGCCGACGGCCGTCATGATCAGCGCCTCACCGACGGGGCCGGCGACCTTGTCGATCGAGGCCTGCCCGGCCAGACCAATGGCGACCAGGGCGTGATAGATGCCCCAAACGGTGCCGAACAACCCGACGAAGGGCGCGGTCGAGCCGACCGTGGCGAGGAAGGCGAGGCCCCCGGTCAACCGGCTGGACACGCTGTCGACGGCACGCTGGATCGACATCTGCACCCAGGTGTTGAGATCGATCTTCTCGATCAGGGTACCTTCGTGATGCGTCGCGGCGGCGATGCCGCTGGCGGCGACGAACTGGAACGGGCTGCCCTGTTTGAGCGCGCCAAGGCTCTCCTCGAGGGTCTGGCGCGGCGCCCAGAACTTGGTCCGCGTCTCCTTGGCGGCCGAGAACAGGCGAGCCTGCTCCAGCAGCTTGGTGATGAGGATGTACCAGGTCCCCGCCGACATGATCGCAAGGACGATGAGGACGCCGCGGGCGACGAAGTCACCCTGGGCCCAGAGCGCGTCGAGGCCGTAGGGATTGCCGGCGACGGCGACCTCGCCCGAGGGTGGGGTGATCGCGGCGGATGGCGCCGCGGGGGCGGACGCAGCGGCCTCTGGCGTGCCTGGCGCCGTGATCGCCGTCCCCGGGGCGGCAGGAGCAGCCGGGGTCACAGATGCGGTGGGTGCCGGCGCGGTGACAGGTGCCGTGGTCGTCGGCGCGCTGGCAGCCTGGGCATGGGCCGGAACGGGTGTCGCGACCAGGCTGAGCACCGGCGCGGCGATCAGGGCGAAGACGGCGGCCGAAGCCAGAAGACGTGACGACATCTCAATAATTCCTCGAGTTCAGGCTATTCGGTCTGGGTGAAGACGAAGGGGATGGTGACCCACATCGGCGCGGGCTTGCCATCGATGGTACCGGGGGCGAAATGGCAGATCTGGGCGGCCCCGGAGGCTGCAGCGGCATCGAGGCGATGCGAGCCGCTGGAATGATTGAGGCGGGTCTGGACGACACTGCCGTCGGCGCCGACCAGGGCGTCGATCAGAACCTTGCCCTCCTCGCCCAGCTCTTTTGAGACGGCAGGGTAGATGTCATCTGGATTGGCGCAGGCCGAGCGGCCGCCCGCAGCCCCGGGCTGAACAGTGACATGCCTGACCTCGGCGGGGGCAGCTGGCGGCGCCGGGGGCGGCGCCTTGGTCGTGACGACCGTGATGGCGGTGGACGTCACCGGCGCCGGTGTCTGGCGAATCTGGACTTCAGGCGGAGGAATATAGGGCGGCGGTGGCGGTGCCAGAACCGGTGGCGGCGGCAGGTCAACCTTAGGCGGCGCCTTGATCTCCTGGATAATTCGAGTCTCCAGCGGCCCTTTCAACGCCTCGACCGCATGCTCGGCCAGGCCGGAGACCAACGCGTAGATGAAGCCGATGTGTAACAACACGAC